>JAJZOT010000302.1 GCA_021847855.1 Thermoplasmata archaeon
TTAGCCTTCCAGTTCTCGCCGAAAAGTTCTATTGCAAGGGCCATTGCAGCCGATGTTTTTCCAGTTCCCGGAGGACCTGCAAATATCAGGTGCGGAAGATCCTTTACTTTCACGAATGACTTGAGTTTGCTGATGATTTCGTCCTGCCCCACTATATCTGATAGAGTGTGCGGCCTGTATTTTTCAATCCAGATCTCTGACATTTATCTACCTGCTTTGCTTCATCATGATACCCTGTTTTATATATTATTTCCTAAGGGTGAACCTGTGAACATTTTATTTATGGAAGATTGCATTCATGCACAGTGAAGAGCATAGTTGTGTTTGCCTCGGGTAACGGCACCAATTTCCAGGCAATCGCCGAGGCAGTACTGGAGGGAAAGCTGGAATGCAGGATCTCTGCCGTAATCTGCGAAAGAAAGAATGCGGGGGTCCTTGAAAGATCCAGGAAGCTTGGCATAAACGGGATCTACATACCTTACTCAAGATCAGAACCTGAAAAATTCCACCGTGAGGCACTGAACACACTCAATGATCTGAACCCTGATCTGGTTGTTCTTGCCGGTTTTCTTAAGATACTTGATTCTTCCATTATCCAGAGATTTCCTTACAGGATCATAAACCTGCACCCATCTCTTCTCCCCTGTTTTGGAGGTCCTGGTTTCTATGGTGCAAGAGTACATGAAGCAGTAATAAGAAGCGGAACAAAATACTCAGGTGCAACTGTTCACTTTGTAACCGAAAATATCGACGGAGGGCCCATACTAATGCAGGATATCTGCAGAGTTGAGGACCGGGATACTCCTGAAACACTTGCAGAAAAGATTCATGCCATAGAACATGTACTGATAGTTGATTCCATAAAAAAAATACTTGGTGGGAAACTTGAGATACAGGGAAACAGGGTTATAGAGAAATAATTTTTTCTGGTTTTCATCCAGTTGAACCCTTTTTCCGGAAGTATATTCACTGGTCGATTACAAATTTATAACCGTATTCAATGATTCCGCTTTTTCCCTCCTCAGCTATCTTCCTGAAAACAGTTCTTACGCGCTTGCCAATGTCAACCTCGTCTGCATCACAGTCCACTATCTGGCCGGTGATTGTGGGTCCCTCATCCAGCTTTATCAGAGCCATGAAATATGGTCTCTGCCTGATAAACCTTGGAGGTGCGTCATGGACGATTGTGAACGATATGATCTCACCATTGCCCTGAAGCTGAACCGGTTTCATTTTCCCTATTGATTCCCTGTGGCACTTGGGGCATATGTCCCTGGGTGGGAAATATGTCACATTGCAGTTCCCGCATTTATGACCCATTAACCTGTACCTGTGTTCTGATTCTCTCCAGAATCTTGATAGTTCTCCCATTATGCAACACCTCCGAGTATGTGGACAACGGATGTTGATCCTGTTCCACCCATATTGTGCACAAGGGCATTCTTAGGTGACTTAACCTGTCTTTCGCCAGCTTTCCCTTTCAGCTGGGTGTAAGCCTCAACAAACTGTCCCACGCCCGTTGCACCGAATGGATTTCCTTTTGCTTTCAGTCCTCCTGAGGGGTTTACAGGTATCCTTCCGTTGAGTTTTATGTCATCGTAAACCACGTCTTTTGCCTTTCCCTTTTCAGCAAAACCCAGGTCTTCAAGCTCCATGAGCCCGTATATGCTGTATGAATCGTGGATTTCAGAGAAGGAGATATTATCAAGCTTAAGTTTTGCCTTGCCCAGTGCCTCTCTTGCTGCAAGAACAGTGGAATCCAGGCGGTATATGCTCTTTCTGCTGTGCACGGCCAGATAATCCTGCGATGCTGCAGAACTCAGGATTTCCACACCCTCAATCCCATTGCTTTTCACATATTTTTCTGATGCAACTATAACTGCAGCAGCACCATCGCTGATGGGACTGCAGTCCATGAGATTCAGTGGTTCAGCAACGGGCGTCGCATTAACCGCCTGTTCCAGTGTTATCTTGTTCCTGTACTGTGCATGTGGGTTCTTGGAAGCGTTCAGATGATCGTTTACTGACATCATCGAAAGAGCCTCCTTGGGAACATTGAAGTCCTTCATGTATTTCCTGGCACTCATTGCTGCCAGTGCTGCAGGCGTTGCTCCCAGAAATGCCTCCCATTCCCTGTCAAGCACAGAACTTGTCAGATCTATAATCTCTGATCCGTAAATATCGGTCATCTTCTCAACACCTCCAACCATAACAACATCGTATTCCCCAGATTTGACTGCCAGATAGGCCTGTCTCACAGCAGCTCCTCCTGATGCCGTGGATGCTTCGATCCTGATTGCAGGAATGTTGTTTTCGGCAATCCCCGAAAAATCGGATATGAGGGATCCTATGTTTTCCTGGCCGTTTATTGTGCCAGCAAGGCTGTTGCTTCCATAGAGCACCTCAATCTCCTTTGAAAATATTCCGGCATTTTCAACAGCCTTCAATCCTGCTTCCACAGCCAGCTCCCTTAATGACTTTTCCCAGAGCTCTCCATATTTTGTCTCACCTGCGCCGATGATGTAAGCCTTATTCAATGTCCTCACCCACTATGATCTTTCTCTTGAATTTAGCATAAAGGCCGTAATCAAGCCATTTCACCCTGCTTATCATCTCCTTTATGGTAGGGGCAGCCTTTCTTTCAAGGCTTTCAATGTGATCTGTAACCGTAATGTCAAATGCATCCGAACCCGCTCCAGATCCAAAGGAAACTGCAAGAATCCTGTCCCCTGGATTTGCAAGATCAAGTATTGCAGACAGTCCGGTCATCATGGATGCTGAATATGTATTTCCTATGTATGGTGTCAGGAGCCCGTCCTTATACTGATCTTCCGAGAATCCAAGAAGTTTTGCGGCTCTTGTTGGAAATTTACCATTGGGCTGGTGGAACACTGCATATTTGTAATCCTTCGGTGTGGTTCCCTGGCTTTCCATCATCTCCTTTGATGCGGCAATGACATGCCTGAAATATGCGGGTTCTCCTGTAAATCTCTCACCATGGCTTGGATATGGCTGTCCTTCCCTCCTCCAGAAATCGGGGGTGTCAGAAGTCACAGATAGGGTTGAATTTATCTCCGCAATCACGTCCTTCTTTCCAAGAAGCATTGCTGTCCCCCCAGCTGATGCAGTATATTCCAGGACATCTCCAGGAGCCCCCTGCGATGTATCTGATCCAATTGCCATTCCATACCTTATGAAATCTGCATCGACCATTGCCTTTA
>JAJZOT010000303.1 GCA_021847855.1 Thermoplasmata archaeon
TGTTGCTGTTGCAATTGCAGGTTTTGCGGGGATAACGTTCATTCCGTCAATATCCGTTACAAGCATTGTGGATTATGTGATAAATTATGCCAAGACGGCAAAGTATGGTGTGATCATAGTCTCATCCACCGTCGTTGTATTTGTTGTCGGTTTAATTATAGGTCTACTAAAGAAATAATTGAAAATTTTTATCTCAATGAATTTTCCAGTCTTGCTCTGAGATCGTAGAACTCCTTCCACAATACTTCCGGCATTTTATCCCCAAATGACTCCAGGAAGGGCTTAACCTCTTCGAGTTCCTTCAGATAACCTGATGCATCTACGCTGAGAATCTCATCTATATTCTTGATTTCAAGTCCAAGACCTGTGAAATAATCGGCAGTTGGAATGTAACCAATTGGTGTTTTTTCAAATCCAGTTGTTTTGTTTTTCACCATGTCAATTGCCCAAAGCATCACATACATGTTGTATCTATAGCCAGGCCAGATGAATTTACCGTCGCTTCCTTTCCTGAACCAATTAACGTTGAATATTTTAGGAGGATTTGCGAATTTTGAACCGAAATCAAGGTGATGGGCAAAGTATTCTGCCATGTTGTATGCAAGAAACGGCCTGATTGCCATTGGATCGTTTCTCAGGGTTCCCACCTTATGTTCAGCAGCAGCTGTGGTCTCAACCCTCTGCATTGCGCCGACGAGGACACCGTGGGCCCAGCTGAACGTCTCATATACCAGTGGTATAAGCGAAGCCCGTCTCCCACCATAGAAAATAGCTGCGATAGGTGCTCCCGATGGATCCTCATACAGTTTTGAAAGATGGGGATACTCATGAATCGGGGTGGTGAACCTCGAATTGGGGTGAGCGACCGGGCTGTTTCCATGATATTCTTTTCCGGTCCAGTCAATAACGCCATTTGGAATTTCAGATAGTCCTTCCCAAAATGGTTGTCCATCCCTGGTCAAACCAACATTTGTAAATATCGTGTTCTTTGAGATAGTCTTCATTGCGTTTGGGTTTGTTTCCATGTTTGTGTGGGGTGCCACTCCGAAGAAACCCGATTCAGGGTTAACTGCGTGCATCCTACCGTTCCTGTTATGTATCCATATTATGTCGTCACTGATCGTGGATGTTGTCCAGCCAGCCTTTCTTAATGGATCTGGAGGGTCAAGCATAGACAGGTTTGTCTTACCGCTTGCGGATGGAAAAGCAGCGGATACAAATGTTTCCTCCCCGGATGGCGCCTTTAAACCAATAAGCATCATATGTTCTGCGAGCCAGCCTTCCCTTCGTGCCCTTGCTGATGCTATCCTGAGTGCATGGCATTTCTTACTGAGAAGCGCATTTCCTCCGTAATTTGAGTTGACGCTTATAATAAGCCCGTCTCCTTCATTCTCTTCAGGAAAATGGCAGATATATTTGTTCTTTGGATCCAGGGTTTTCATTGAATGTATTCCGAAAACAAAACTGCCAGATCTCGCCATCTCTGAGGATGCCTGAAGCCCAGCTTTGGTGATTATGATGAGATTAGCGACCACGTATAGACTATCAGTAACCTCTATGCCTGCCTGTCCATATTCGGATCCATACGGTCCAAGCCAGTAAGGAACAACATACATTTTCCTGCCGCGATAAGAGTCAAGAAGAAGAGGAAATAACTTTCCCTTTGCAGCATCTGAATTCATCCAGTTGTTGGTAGGGCCAACATTAGAAGTATCGGCGGACGTGCAGATGTATGTATCCTTTTCGGATCTCGCGACATCATTCGGATCACTTCTGTAAAGATATGAATCTGGGAATCTTTCACTGAGTTTTATGAACTTCCCCTGATCAACCAATTCGGAGGTGATTTTCTTTAGTGTTTTATCCGGATCTGACACGATATCAATATCATCAGGACCGAGAAGTTTTATCGATTCCGCAACCGAAGAGAAGAATCTTTCTGCAAGTTCTTGATTCTTTGAAAGTAAATTCTGATATACATCGCTTTCAAGTATTTTTGTTCCAATCCTTCGTGAAATGACGAATTGCTTTTCTGTTTCGGAAATGTCATATATTCCTAACATTCCAATGCAAATATGGTCATAATATATAGTCTTAATGACTCGGCGATTGACGAACTTACTAAAAATTCTTAATGATGTTGTTAAGCGAGTTGCAATCCCTGCAAGATGGGCTCGCTTGAGGTGCTTCATCGCTCTGAATTATTGAAACTGCCCTTTTGATAAGTGAATATACCTCGAAGTCATTTTGCTTGACTGAATGCACGAATGGACTGAAATCAAGACTAATTGTATCACCTCCCTGAGACCTGGATTCAATGTCCAAATCTGAAATATGAGGTTCAAAATAGACGAGAAGCAACCTGCTGATGGGCTTTATCTGGTAATCCCGCACTAACATTGCATAAGTCTGAAGCTGCAATTCATACTGATTGATCATATCCATTTGGGCAGGGGTGAATCTTGCTGTCTTGAATTCCGCAATAGAGTAACTGTTATCAGAATTGGAGAAAATCGAATCCGGCATTCCTGAAATAAAACAGTTGAGTTCCGGGAAAAATTTCTCATAGGTTTTATTATCACTTTTTACTAATTTTTCAGCTCCATCCAGCTCTTTTATAAAGTTCCCAACAGTATGATTCATGATTCTGATATCAACAACCTTCTTCATGTAATTCTCAATGTTTGCAAAAATCCCTGGAGGTGGAACCCTGTAGGGTAGCTGATTCTTTGTTTTCTTCTTTAGCCAGAAACACCGTGGACAGAAAGACTTCAATGCAATGCCCCCAATGTCCGAAACTGAAAGCCGCACTAATTGTCCGTCCACATATAAGAATGCAAAGAGGATATTAATAATCTGGTTCTACAGTAGCTATGGCAATAGCAAGAATTGACATTACAGGTAATATTAACGACAGACTGGCTGTTAGAATTTCTCCTATGCTGGATTATATATCCGCGAAGAAAAAGTATAAAGCACTGCTTCTTGTAATAAATTCTCCAGGGGGTGGTGCAACTGCTTCAGAGATTATCTCTCATAAAATTCAGAATCTTTCGGAGAAAAAACCTGTAATTTCTGTTATTACGGGATTGGGTGCAAGCGGTGCCTACTGGATATCAGCCTCCACAAACAGAATTTTTGCATTGCGAACATCACTCGTGGGTTCAATTGGAATAATAAGTATTCTCCCGTCTTTCAAGCAGTT
>JAJZOT010000018.1 GCA_021847855.1 Thermoplasmata archaeon
GATTATCAGGGCAAGGAGGCCGGATTACATGATCCAGGAAGTTGGCCTGAAGGTTCTCTATTACAACATGATGAGGGAGAACACCAGGACATATGGGTAGTTATGCAACACAGTTGTAAAGTACAAAATTTTTATTAAAATTTCAAATGTAGAATTGATTTCTTATCGTCAACAGAAATTTTCCATCTCACTTCCATAAACTCAAGGAGTTTTATACCCCTTTCTAGAATTTTATCGCTGTTCCACTCTTTTTGTTTGTATATTTCAGCTTCGCTGAAAGATCCTACACAATAACCTCCGCCCTTTCCATCATCCTTTTTTTCCTGAAAACAGTTATTCTGGAATGATGAGTTTCTTTGAGTGGATAACGGCAATAAGTTTCCCAATGAATTTTTCATTGCATCTTTTCTTTCTTTCTTGTATTTACCGAAAATATTCTTCCAGCAATCCTTTTCATCATTAAAGGGGTAGATATGTTCTATACTCACGTAATCTTTTTTGTATTCAGTGTATTCTCTCCAATCTATGGCCTTACCAGCGTTACCTCTAGAAGACTCTTTCAGAAACAGATCGTACTCAAATAGGAAATAATCGATGTAATTCCAGTCATAGTAACCCCCACCGTTGTCAAACAATTCATCTATCAGTTCCACAAAACTCTGTATTCTGAAATGATTATCTATCCAATCATCTATGTCAGCCAAAACATCCCTTTTGGTCAGCTTCTCATCGAAATACTCCTTTGCTTTCCTATAGAAGTGACTATCGCCGGTATTCGACTGCCTACCAGACAACGCAAACACTTTGAATATATATTCTTCACATTTCTTAAGTACCTTCACAGTTAAGTCTGTATCTTCTTTTCCTTCAGTCTCTAGTAAAATAGACAGAATCAATGGTTTAAAAGCGGTATAACCAATTCTATTTAATCTTGCCAATTCGCTTATAATATCTCCGTCGTACTGCCCTACCGCCTTTTCTGGGTAATTGATATAATACCAGTGTTTAACAGCTTCTGACAAAGATACGGCATATTCTGAAATATCATCATAGGTTAGTCCGTTATCTTTGCTATATGCTTTCTTTATTGAAAACAATTCATTTAACAAATCTTCAGCGAATGCTTTGCTCTTTGTCCTATCGTAGTTATAGTACATGATCCAATGTGCTCTTAAAAATTCATCATCATCCAACAGTTCATCTTTTCCAAGCCATTCATATACAACTTTCCACGCTTTCTTCACTTTCTCCCTAAGTTCTGTTCTAACCTCATCTTTAACCTGGAGTTTTTCTGAAAGATACATAAGCCTGTTCTTAAGTAACTCAAGAACGCTCAATTTTTTTCCACGATTGTTCATAGATTCAAAAATCATTGCGACTTCTTTATCGCCTGACACGTTATACAGATTGAAGACCAGTTTGTTTGTAATAATATTGAATAAATCGCCTATACTTCCTTCGTTATAATTTTCTAGCTTATCTTCGAAATATTTTTTGGCGAAATCAAGTCTTTTGGTGTATGCTGTTTGAATTCCCTCGGTTGGGTGTTCCCTGATTCCCAAAATTTTGCTTTTCAAGTAATCATTGGATAGGTCGTCAGAAGCGTACCCTAAAATACTAACTTTTACAGATGGGTTGTTGACATTTTCTTTATAGAGATACTTCTGCACTATGTCATGTATGGGTCTCGTATCCAATTCCTTCATTCCAAGTTTTTTTGCCCTGTCGATTAACGTTTCCAATAATATTACTAGAGTCGTTAATCGCTGTTGACCGTCGATTACGAATTTTGATTTGAATCCAGTCCATTTTGCTTCTTGGTTTTCAACCTCAGTAACGGTAATTAAACCAGTATAGTGTTCGTTTGCTTGGTGCAGATTATCTAAATCTTCCCAAATATCATCAAGTTGTTCCTTATCCCAACTATATCCTCTTTGATAATCAGGTATTCTAAACAAATTTTCTGCAAATATATCTTTTACGGTTAGTTCGGACTCAAACGATTTCATTGTATCTTTTTTCTATACGGCCGTTATAATTTAAAATCTCGCTTGTTAAACGATAGAGTTGGTAGCTCTCAAATCCGGCACACTCATCGTGGTGTACAATCCTCTCCTGGAATCCATCAGGAGGGAACAGTATTACGAGCATTCAGAAGATGAGGATACTGTGGAGAGGGCATTCAGGCAGATGAAGGGGATCATATCATTGGGCCGGTGAGGGTATGGCTCCTTTCCCATGTATACGGACACATAAAGGTCTGTTATCTTGCCTATGCAATCCTCACAATGCTGCAATACCGCATAGAGAAGACCGGGATATCCGGCAGTGAAGCGCTGGAACTGCTGAGCCACGGGTATATGGTGCAGCTCAGGGACAGGGAATCGGGAATGGAAAGCGGAGATGGAACTCTCAAGAAAGCAGGAAGAAATCAGGAACCTAGTGTATAAAAATCAATGAAAAGTTGGACAATTAAAATCCATAAAGATTAACCATCAAGTAAAGTTTCTTTATGAAAACTTCAACAGAAATATATTAATATAAAAGATTATATAGAGATAAGTAAACTGCATTCTTTGAAATGCATGTGGGAACGCAAGTTTCCAGAGTATGACACAAACAGATCAAACCAAACAAAAGGCCATTGTGCTGCTTTCGCTAAATTGGTACAGAAGGAAGGACCCAAGAGTACCGCTAGGGGTGGCGTACGTTTATTCTGAACTTGCCATGGCCCCTTTTGCTAATAAAGACATAGAAGTTAATCTTGTCCAGGCTGATGTGAGAGAGAATCTAAGCAACGTCCTACATGAGATACTGAAGATTGATCCTTTCATTCTGGGAGTTAGCGTATATGCATGGAATGTGGTTCAGACAAAGCAAATCATAAATTCTCTTATCAGCTTGGGATTTTCAGGAAAGATAGTGCTAGGTGGGGCAGAAATAACATACGGAGGAGACGAACTAAATGAAGAATTTCCTGAGGTTCATTATTTCGTTATCAGGAAAGATAGTGCTAGGTGGGGCAGAAATAACATACGGAGGAGACGAACTAAATGAAGAATTTCCTGAGGTTCATTATTTCGTTAAAGGGTTTGGCGAAAAGGCATTCGTCGGGATTGTGGATGCTCTGTTAAGAAACAAAGAGCCATTGATTCAAGGGGTATACAGGCATGGAGACTCAATTGGCGAACTCCTTGCAATCAGTGAGCCAGCTATTGAAAATTCCCCATTTACTAATCAAGAAATAGCAAAGCTGATCAAAGGCAATAGTTTTGTAAGGTGGCAGACCCAAAGGGGGTGTGTGTTCAGATGCAGCTTTTGTGCGTTCAAGATTCCAAATGGAAGTGTCAGTCAGAGTGGGATTGAGACAGTAAAATATGAATTGAAAAATATGCGAGAAAATAGCGTTTCAGATGTAGCAGTTCTAGATCCTGTCTTTTTCCTGAATAAGAATCGGGCAATGTCTATTCTGGATTTGATAGAACAAGAATTACCAGACGCAAAGTTCAGCCTTCAAACGAGATTCGAACATCTGGATGAAGATATAATATCAAGGATTTCTAACCTAAACATCAAACTGGAATGCGGGTTACAGACGCTCGATGATAAAGTTCAAAGAAAGATTCGGAGAGTTAACAACAGAATGAAGGTAGAACAAGTGATAAGTCAACTCACTCTGCACAAAGTTGAATTTGAAACACACCTCATATATGGGCTGCCTGAACAGACTTTCAGTTCCTTCTTTAATGATGTTTTTTCCGTCTTTTATATGGGATGCAAAAAAATAAGGATTTTCCCCCTGTCTCTTTTGAGGGGTACAGAAGTGGAGATCGATTTCATGAATAGCCAGGATTTGATTTTTTCTCCGATATTTCCAAAGGAGGTCATAAAAACAAAATGGATTGATATTGGTACAATGCTGGGCATTAAACGATTCCAGCAACGCCTGGAAGACAAATTCTCAAACATGGATGAGGGCGACATTGCATTTCTGAAAGCACTAAAAGGGGGAAGAAATTGTTAAGGATTTACAACTGCATGCCACTTCCAGAAGAGACAGAGAATAAGCAGTTGGAAGAACTGATAGACCAAATGCATAAATTCCTCAATAGCAGAGACCACGATGTCCACCTTTTAATCAATCCAAAGTTGCCAGGTATAAACAGGCAGTTCGATCTAATCATGTACAGGCACAACAAGTTTGCCATAATTGAACTGAAGAACATAAGGGGAGATTTCTATCCAAACAATGATAAACACAGACTCTGGGAATACGTAGACGGTAAAGGAAACAAAGTGGAGTTTGAGAGTGAAAGAATAAATCCTTTTACACAGGTTAGTAAACAGAGATGGGATTTTGCCACATTCCTTCAGGACCAATTTGCAGGGATCTTTAAGGGCAATACAAAAACAGAAGCAATCAAGACGGCAAGGAGACTTATTATCCCATTCATCGTGACCGCGTCAGGCTCTCAACCTTTGGAATTCAATGATAGTATGGTAAAATGGTGTACCTTAAGGCCGATTTCCGAGGGTCTGATGAGGAGATTGACCTGGGTAGGTACTGGGGAAGGATTTGGTTTTCAGATGTCAGATTTTATCACTTTCCTTTCCTTGGTGAATGCAGTTGAAACCACAATATCTGACTGGCCATATAATGGAGTAATTCCTGAATATGATACGTCCAGAATACCCGCAGTGGACAAATTGCTGGCCAGCAGCAGTGAAGAATCGATCTTAAAGGGCCTAAATTACTGCAGTGAACTTTCATTGATAAGATATTTTGATGTTATTTTTGACCTATCTGACTCATCAAGCAACAAAGTAAAACTGCTTTCCAATACGATTCTCTTCAATTGGCTTGGGGCATTCCAGAGAAAATTTGGATATAAAGAGGCGGAACAAATTCTGGGAAATTCCATAACAGATGAATATGCGGAAATAAGGAAACTTGCCCTAGATTACGTGATTGGGGGTTCATACTCATACGGGAAAGAACTCCAGCAGACTTTTGTGGACATGCTTACAAATGAGAGTAATTTCCATCTGATGGCTCTGTTTATCAGGTCTTTAGAATTTTTCCGGAATAAACAATTCTCAGAATATAAATTAAAAGTCTATTATGAAGAAACACTCTCCAAGAATTTCTTTGGGTGGTATAAAGAGAGAGAAAATACAGCCAAAAGACTTGGCTTGACAAGTGAATTTGACTTCTTGCCATCTCCAAAAAGTGAAGAAGATAAGGATCTCATCAGTAAATATAAACGGTCAGACGGGCAGATTGAGGGGTGGGGAGGAGTAATAAAGGCGTGGATTAACACGATATCTGTTGTCGGCTCAACAATAGCCGGAACTCTGATTCTAAACCATTTAAAAGACCTTCTATCAAATTATCGGGAGTATAGCTTAAGGCATTGGTCTTTGCCACCTTCATTGGAAGAGTCACTTGATGCTATCGAAATCCTACAGCCAGAAGGGGCTTCTTTTTTCCTGAGCGATGTCCTCCGGGACTCCAAAAATGATTCACTGACGTATCTCCTGATTGATTCATTAGGTAAGTTGAAGGCAAAAGAAGCAACCGAGCTGATAAAACCGTATTTGTATTTCTGTGATAAGGGGAGCGACGTTACAGACAGGGCAATGAGGTGGCAGGCTGCCTCTGCCATATCTAGAATGGGCGGGATGGAGTTATTTGATGACATCTGGTATATGTTTCTACATGAAGAAAAACCTAGGATGAGATATTCTGAAGGGGAATCTCTCCTTGATGCATTGATTAGACTTTACAAATTGGAAGTAGAGAAAAGATTACTAGAGATTTTGCAAAAAGATGATTTCAGCGAGTCAAGTTTTTCCAAGTTCGGGGAATTTCTCAGGGAAGCTGGAGGAGAGAAGACTTTTGATTTACTATCGCAATTGCTGGTTGATAAGGGAATGTTCCTAGAAGACCGGATTTACGGGCCTTCTGATATAATTGTATTTCTCGCATGGTCCCAGGGTGAGCTTAGGGATAAAGGACTAGCAACAGGCTTGGTCTTCTTGAATTCAAGACGGGTGGACTTAATATCTGTAGGACTTGACCTTGCTGAGCCACATTTTATCAAGCATCCAGAAGAACTCTCACAATATGAAAAAAGCACAAATTACTCCATTCTTTCTAGGATTATTCATGTATATAACACCATTAAACCTGAGTATCGTCCATTTTAGTAACTATTGGCCATAATGTCCTCGCCCTTCAGTTGTTCTTTGTTCCGAAGAGAGAGTGGATATACGCAAGTTATTTATTCATAGTTACTATTTAGTATCCATAAGCTTCGAAAGAACCATAGAGGTCAACGGCCGAAAGTACAGGCAATTGGTGGAATCCCGCTGGGATAGTGAGAAGAAGCAGTCCCGCATACATGTGGTGAGGCACCTGGGTAGGGTGGTTGAGAGGGAGGGCAGGGAAGTCGTGATACCCTCGGAAATGAGATTCGACACCCTTGATCGATCATTTCCCGTGGGATTCCTGGCCGTGATCTGGTCAGTAGCCGGGGAATTCGGCATCAGTGATGCCATCGCATCCATCCTTGACGGGGATGCTGCGTATGCAATCCTTATCCTGTCAATAAACCAGCTTCTCGGCCGCAGATCGCTGACGAAGATCGGCCCATGGGTTTCCGAGTCTCCACTACCGAGGTGGTCAAGGCGTGATGGTTTTCTCACCAAGGACAGTCTCCTGTCTTCCCTGGATCGCGTATCCAGCGATGATCAGTCCCTTGCACATGCCATACAGAATGCCCTGGTGGAGAAGTGGAAAGAAATCGCAGGCGACGATTCTCCCGCATATTTCTTCCATGATATCACCCGTATGAGATGGAACGGTGAAGAGGCCTATTATGCGGAGAGGGGATACGGATCCACTGTTGGCAGGCCGCACATAGGCTTTGGCCTCCTGGTCTCAAGGAAACATTACTTCCCCGTTGCAGGTTACCCTGTCCGCGGTTCGAAGCCGGACAAGACAACCGTGCCAATGGAGCTGGACAGCCTGGGAAGATTTGGGATCCGGGAAGCAACAATTGTGTGGGATCGCGGCTTTGTAACGAAGGGAAACGTGGACTATGCCATCTCGAAGGGATTCCATGTCCTTTCCGGCGGAACGCACACATCCTCCGAGGTCGAATCACTGATATCGCAGTACAGGGACGAGGAGATAGAGAGGAGCCATAACCTCACGGAGCTGTCGGATCACGCTGTGTACCATGAGGATTCTGTGGGAAGCCTGTACGGACACAGGTCTGTGATCGCGGTGATGCTTGACCCGGAGAGGAGGAACCGCGAGCGCATGGAAAGGGATCGCATGATCCATGCACTGGAGAATGCGGATTCCAGGGAAGAAATCAGGAAGCTCGTGTCGGAGCTGAAGCCCATTGCCATGCCTGCAAAGGGCAGGAGGGGTTACAGGATCGACCACGATCAGGAGGATCGCATCCGGAGAATGGACGGCAGATCTCTGTTCTTCTGCACCCGGCCCCACATCAAGGGTGAGGAGATCGTAACAACATACTTCCAGAAGGATCGGGTGGAAAAGGCATTCAGGTACCTGAAGGGTGACGCATCCATAGCGCCGGTGAGATACCAGCTTCCGGGAAGGGTTGAGGCATATCTGTCCGTTGTATGCTTCATCTCCTATCTGATAATTTCAGCAATACTCTGGAAGATGGATGTCAGCGATCTGGAGATAAGCTATGAGGACCTCGTCGAGAAGACATCAAAAATACACGAGGTCACAATGACCTCAAGGGGGTCACAGATACATAGGTGGACGGCGATCGGAAAAGAGCTTGAGAAGCTGCTCAAGCCCTTCAACATCACTTCACTGGAGACATAGTTACTAAAAGTGACGATAAACAGGTTAAACTGTACGACAAAGTGGAGAATTTTGTAACCCACAAAAGTAGAGACGCGGGAGACTTAGCCTTTATGTTTTTGCGGGAAGCGCAAGGCTATACTTATTTCAATGATTTTTTTGTCATACAGGGTAGCTCCTTGCAATGGGGCGAGTTGATTGTGGGGAAAGATTCTCTCTTTATAGAATTCAGCATATTGGCCGGGGGAGCCATAGGTGAAGTTCAGAGCTTAAGGCGAATAAAGATAGACCGAATAAGTGATATTAAACTGATAATGAGGGGAAAAACTCCGATTGGTCTAATAATCAATACTACTAAGAAGAAAGACAACTTTTTAGTGTTTTATTCTGGTAAGTTAATGGATGTAGACACCCTTTTGTCAAATGACTCGATTGTGGATACAGATGCATCTAAATTGAAGGACAATCTGACTTCTTCTAAAAAATTGAATCAAGAAAACTCTGAATTTGCAGTTTCTACAGAATATATTTTACAGACATTACGACAAGCTTTGGTAAAGAAGGCATTCGATGGGGACTCATTCATTGGGAAGGAGCGAAATGAGAGGAAAATTGAAAGATTTGACCAAGAATTTCAGGTCAATACATTAAGCCTGAAGTAGAGTTTGTACCTCTTACAGATTTGAGTTTACCAGTGAGAGCAGACTCATCCCAGAAGATTCTTTCGACCCCTTCTTTGCTCCTATGAAATCTCAATAATCGATGTCGGCACCCCAGTTTTCTCTTTTTCTGGGATCGAATCAAGAAGAGCCTTTGCTTTTGGCGTTATATTTCCCGCTTTAGATTAAGTCTTCTTGCCCTTCTCTGATTCTCTACGAACTCCTGTAATGTTACTTCATCAAGTGGTATCTCGCATTTGTAACAATAATGTGTTGTATTGGAATTATTCTCCTTGCATCTTGGACATATTTTGGGGCCATAAGTTACATTCAACCCCTTATTGTAAATGGCAAGCGAATTCTGTCCAATTATGGCATTGAAAAGCATCCAGTTTTGACAATTGAAAAATAGCCAGTTCTGCATGTAGAGCCTAGGTGCAGCGGATTGCTTGAACAGGAGGGATGGTACATGATAAAGAGAAAGTATTTATGGGGTGGATCAATTTTATCCCGGCGATTCTGCACAAATCTTGATCGGCGATTATACTGAAATCAATTCCCAAGCGATGTGACTGATCCCTTATCCTGTTCTTTACCGCCGTTCTCTGTCTCACGAGAAAATATATGTTCCTGCAGATATTCCTTGCCTCTCTCACATCGTCTGGCGGAAGATAGGATTCAGGCATGCGCGATCTCTTGTAAAGATCAAGCAACACATGTGCATCGTTCCTGTTTGTCTTATTCATTGATTCCGCGATCTAACGGACCTTGTACGGGTTTGCAACCTTTATCTCGTGCTGGGGAAGCACTGACACAATCCTATCAATGGTGGTCGATGCTTCCACTATGACAGTTGCATGATCTATGTCCTGGAAGAATTCCTCAAACTTCTCCCTGTTTGTTGCAGCATACCCTTCCTTCACTATGACTCCGCCCTTATCCACAATTCCATATGTCCTGTATTTTCCCGCATCCATAGCAACGCTATGCATATCTGTCACCTGACTATGTGTTGCAGTAAGCCAGATAATGCTGCAACACCGTTTCAAGGGGAGAAATACATCATCTCAGTCTTTTTTAAAACCAGTCCCATATCTTGAACCATAAACAATTGGCACGAAAAACGATAAAGTTCTAGAATTTGCATCATCTTTGTTGAAGACAGACTAACAGACATATTTTGTAAGCATCAGAAATAATTTTAGAACATGACAAATTTATCATGAGATAGTATGCCAGAGATAGATTCAAACGTTAAGGCAATAATGGATATCCTTGGGAAATTAGATTCTCTCATGGAAGATGAATTTGGTGAACTCTCAGACAGTCAAAACAGCTCAATTTATGAACAGATATATAGGAGACTGTTGAACTCCTCCGACGAGAACTTTGTAGATTTGGATGGCAGAAGAATTGGTGTTGGAAGAGGCATTGCATTAATTCCAGGAACGAGCCCATTGTCATGTGAGGCGACTTTGTTGGTCTGTCTTTTCCCAGTATTTCATCAATTAGGAGAGCGTTTTCCAAACGACGTCCTTGAACTACGATTGAATCAAACAAGAAAATATCTTGATTTATGCCCTTCTGTGAATAATGTAATCTTTTATGGCCCAGTTTGGGATTCTGCACTCTGGAAAATGCACAGAGACAGCTTTTTTAGGCACAACTTTTACCTAAAGCTGTTCTTCACAGTGTATACAAAATTGAAACAGAAGAGATGACTAATCATAAGTTGTAATGTCCCATGCCTGCCATGAATCATCTACCCTGAAAATTACCCTATTTTTAGAATAGCCCCGGGCAGATTCGAACTGCCGTCGTCGGATCCAAAGTCCGAAATGCTTGGCCACTACACCACGGGGCTTTCAGTGCCAAGAAATTTATCCTGTCTATTTAACTTGTTGCGATGCAGGGCAACGTTCACACATCAAAAATGAAAACAGCTGTTCAATGCCTTCGATTCATATGCGGCCCTGTGAGAGGCACGTTTTCCAAATAGATGTTGTATATTTACATAAAAAAGGAGGTCCATTATTAAGGGAATCAGGAGCAGGAGATATTCATCAAACCCAGAAAAATAAAGAATCCACCACCGAACATTGTGATGGTTATCTAATAGGATTAAATCTCCTGCAGGCAAAGACGCAAACTGGGAGAAGAGTCAGTATTAAGATAATGCAGTATATTGCCGAATTCCTAATAATCAGGCCCTTACTTTTCCAGTAACGGTCTTCCTCACTCTTCTCCAGAGGCCATTCGTGTATCTTTCCCCGCCAGAAACAAGTCCCCTTTCGTGGTATCCGTAAGCCTCCCAGTATCCGTCCTCATAATCCTCAATGAGTTCAATTCCAGTGAGCCATTTTGCGCTCTTCCACGCATACAGCTCAGGCATGAAAGGCCTGGCAGGGTATCCCTGCTCCGTCCTCAGGAACTGCCCGTTTACCTTCACCGCAACAACCGCAGTGTCGGTCATGGCGTATTCAATGGGTATCGGCGTGGAATATCCATCTGCACATTTGAACATGACCCACTTTGCCTCTTTCTTAGGCCCCGCCTTTTCAATGAGTTCCTTCAGGCTTGGCCCCTCCCAGTGCACTTCCTTTATGCTCCATGCAGTGACGCAGTTGAAGTCACAGATGTACTTGAGATGAGGCATCTCCATGACCTCATTAAAACTGAATTTCAGGGGCTTTTCCACAAGGCCGCCGATGGCAAGGGACCAGTCCTCAGGCTTTATCACCGGTTCCCCAAGGGCTGAATAGATGATAAAATCCCTAATGTATCTCTGTCCGGGGTTCTCGATTTCAACGGTCCTGGGCTCCATGTCCACAGATAACATTTGCGTATTAACATTTAATGTATATTTCAGCTGGATAAATGCGCTGCAAAGGGGGTGTGAAACCATAAATCCCAAGGCAGGGAAATTGTGAAATGCACATCCTGAAAGGTTTTATGTGAATCGCTTCGCTTATAGGCAAACCGGGATGTTCTAAATGGCATCAAAAGATCTCAAGGATATTTCTGAAATTGTATCAAAGCTGGGACTGTCTGAGAATGAGTATGAAAAGTATGGAAAATCAAGGCAGTTGAGAC
>JAJZOT010000019.1 GCA_021847855.1 Thermoplasmata archaeon
TATCTTTTTCATTAGATATCAAATAGATATCTATGAACTATGAATAAATATTTTGATCAATTAGGAGAAAAGCCAGGAATAAATTATCATATTATTGAGATAATTATCTTCGGAGATACTGCCTTTACAGCAAAATGAAGTTTTGACTCTTTATTCTGGTGCATTCCAGTTTTGTGCTTTTTTTTCGCGACAGGCAATTACCGAAAATAGATATATCGGGCAATTGCATGCTCTCTTAGTTGGCAAAACTTTCAGTCGGGAAAAAGGACAGTGCGGTCGCCGTCATAATCGGAGCGTTGCTTACCTTTGTCATAGTTGCCTCTCTGATGACTGCTTACGTACTGTGGTATGTGCCCTCCAATGGTCAGCAACAGGACCTTCAGTATATCAGTGAGACAGAGAATTCATTCCTCCAGTTGCAGGACCAGATCAGCAACACAACACCTTATCCCAATGATTTTGTCGGGCAAAGTTTCACGCTTGGAGTTCCTGGAACTCCCCCATTCTCATCGAGCACGGATTCCTTTATCGGATACACGAACGGATCTGGCTTTAGAATCACTATGACTTACAACATGAGCGTCACTGTGTCCTATGATAAGGTTGTGAGAACTATACCAATCAATTACACATTCAACTGTACAGGGGAATTTTATCTTGATACAGAAACACAGTTTGTCACCCCTACCAATTTTTACTACCAGTCTGACACAATAATCCTTCAGCAGCCCGCTTCCAATTATTCTGAAATAGTCGGGTCCCTTCCTATTTCTTTTGGCGGCCATGCCAAGAAACTTTACTTGAACGCATCCCAGTATTCGGTTGAAGGTACCAATTCCTCTACGGGAGGATATGGGGTTGCCCTCATCACAATGCAGTACTCCGACATAAACCAGAGCAGCTTTTTCCTCGGTGAAAACGTTACTGTCTCCAACCTGACGGGCGGTTATACCTCGGCGATCGTGGATAACATTACACTTAACTCGTTCAATTACACCATTATATCGCCGCAGGCATTTGCATGGAATTATGCACTTGCTTCGCTTTACAACTTGACTGCAAGCCAGCATCCATGGGGAAACAAACCGTTCACGTGGCAACCTTTAACCAGTGGCTCCATCAACATCACGGCCAACCCGAAAGGCAACACGCTGAACATCGGCACAACCCATACCCTCTATCCATTTTCTGTCAATTTCGGGTACTTTGTCCTACGGTTGTTGCAGCTCTAAATTTGAAAAGTTTATTTCTCACCTTTCACTTAACACTTTATGCAAAGGCATGAGGCTGGTGTATCTGAGATCATCGGAACGATGCTGGTCTTTGCAATGGTTATCACCTCTTTTTCTGCACTGGAACTGTGGTACGTTCCGAATACCGAGGGAGCCTATGAACAGCAGTTCCAGCAGGAATCCCAGGCTTCACTTGTTTCGCTGATTTCTCAGATCGAGTCTCCCGCCCTCTCCTATGGGGATGTGATATCCCAGAATATTCCACTGGGCATTCAGGGAACTTTGCTATCGCCGTCGCAACCATCATCCATCGCATATCAGGACGGGGGGTTCAGTGCCTCTCTTTCATATGGTTTAGGAATAAACTATAAGTTACTGGAGAACACCGTTCCCACTGCCATCACAAACGAAGTGGTGGGCACCGTTCCTGATATGAGTGGACTTGGACCTTCCCACTCCCTGACTGAAAATGGTATTACCTATATAACTGACTACAGCTCGAACAGCATGGAAGAAATTAACGATACAACCCATACCGTAATAGGCAACTTCAGGGTTGGCCTTAATCCGAGCGGATTAGCCTATGATCCGCAGAACGGAAATCTTTACATTTCAAATTTTTTTGCTTACACCAATTCCTCGGGTCTTCTTTATTCAACAATTACGGTTTTTAGCACAAAAAATAACACAATAGTAAATACCATCAATACGAACGGAATGGATACTGCCTTGCTATATCCTAGCGGGATAGCCTTTGTTCCTCAGCCTTCTACTTTAGGGGGTTATCTCTATGTCAGTGTAATGAACCTTACGTCAGGAGGGGTTAGCGCGGGCTACACACCTGACATCGCAGTAATTGACTTAAGCGATACTTCCACCATTACCCTGATTAGGACAGATCTTTTCCCTGCTGGACTCGAAGTGAGCAATATAATCGCCGTCTCAGGCATCTCAGGCATTTTCCTGAAAATATTCTCGACCGATTACTGGCAGAACAACCTGACTGTGCTAACAATTTCGAGTGTAACGGACAGCTTTACAGACTTAACACCCACTTATGTTTCATCTGTCCCTAATCCGTATGGAATTGCTTATGATCCAGTTTCCCAAAATATTTTAGTGACGAATTCCAGCTACCTGCTTACTTCTTCAGGGATTCCTCATCCAAATGAGGCTATCAACAGTGCAGGGCCTCAAAGCGGAAATATGACAGTGGTGAATGCGGCATTGAATACGGTTTCTACGGTCTATCTGAATATTTCAGAGCCGCTTGCCATAGCAGTGAATGCAGACTCTCTAACAGGAATTTCTACTGTTTACGTAACAGGCTATAACGTTTCGTTTAATGGAACAGGGGAATTCTATTATTCACCCATTGTTGCTTTAGAGTATAATTCCGGAACGTACCAAATAGATAAGGCTCTGAGCTTCAATTATCCCAACGGTACTCTTCCTTATCTTGAAGGCCCTGATGCTCTTAATATTAGCGCGGGACAATTGATTATATCTAACAATTTCACTTCAAATACGGTGTACCTTCCTATTTCTGGTATTTCCGGTTCTTCACGCCCATCATATGTGTGGAATAACATGTTCAATGATCCGGTGGCAATTACTTATATTAACGGGACACAGTATATTGCTGTAGTAAATTCCGGTTCGGACAATGTTATCGTGATTGATACTCTCAATAATAATACAGTGGTAGGAAATTATGGCGTCGGGCAGGAGCCTACAAGCGTTGCGTACAATCCTAGTAATGGATACCTGTATGTCACCAACAATCTTTCAGAGAACGTTACCATAATTAACCCTTCGCTGAACAACCCTAATGCAGGCCACGTTGTTGCCAATATATCGCTGGTCCCAACAGGAGTTATTCCCCAGTTATACCCCGATCCATCCTATGCAGTCTATGATCCACACAATCAGTCAGTCTACGTGCTTGACAACGGCAGCGGCAACGTCACCCAGATTCTGCAGATCGGGACAAATACCTTCAGTGAGAATACATTTTCAATAAATCCTCCGAATGCTTACTATTCCAAGGAGTTCTCTGAAGTAACAGGACCTAATTTTAAAAAGGACCGCACCTTATACGGCACTGGATCGGAGGAATTCCTTTTGCCCGCTGCAGCGAATATAACTTATCTTGAATTGCGCCTGAATAGTTCAAGTGGCAGCGGCACAGTCACTGTGGGCATTGGAACCGGAAATTTTACTCAGGCTTCTTGGAATAGTATTGCAAGTGGCAGTGCTTCATTTACGTCTGTAAAGGATTTGAAGAAGAAAGGAGGTGCCCTTGTGCTTATTCCGCTAACTCCCTCTTTCTTCAAGCTAACCGCCGGTAAATATTATATCAATGTCTTCTGCTCAAGCGGATTGAATTGGCTTTATACACAACATACCAACGGTAATGGTAAAAACCAGAAGAATGATCTCCTTGATTTTCATTATAATGCAAAGGGAATTGTTGTTAGTGATAACAACACTCCCTTCGGCTATATAATTGGTTATAACCTTGCTCCTGCTGGTTCCACTGGCCGCCCCTTTCCAACCTCCGCGGCAATGAACCCACTTGAGTACCAGAACTTAATGTATGTTTCCTTGTATGGGAATTCAAACGTCAGTGTAGTAAATCTCTCAATGGTACAAACTGGACCGCTGGTCAAAATCTATCGTGCTGGGCTTATGCCAAGAGATGTGATATATGATCCACTTGACAACAACATATATGTAGGCAACTCCGGTTCTGGGAATGTAACTGTAATAGACGTTCTCAATTACAACAAGGGAACTTTCAACGTTGAGTCTGCGAGCGTAGCAGCATATCCTATGGGCCTTATAATGGATAACGGCAATGGTTATGTGTATATTGGAAACAACAACTCCGACAATATTACTCTTGAGAACACGTTCACATCCCAGACCATAAATTCCATTGCAACAGGAAATGACCCTTCTGCACTGGCCTATGATAGCGAAAACGGGCTCATTTATGTTCTTGACACACTTTCCAATAAAATGACTATTATCAACGGCGGCAGCATCTATTTCAACCAGAAACCGGGAACTATAAATGTATCCACTCTAACGGGAAGTGGGCAACTTACTACCTACGGGTACACGGCATTTGTTAATCCGGTAGCATTCTACATGCAGGATGGGATGGTGCTTTCAAACTATTCCAACTCTCAGTACGTTACAAGCTCTGCCAATGTGCCTATCTCAATTGTCAATAATTCCGGAAAATTGTTTTTCTCTTCTTTCCTACTAAATCTAGGCGGGCAGACGTCTTCTGCTTCAGGAATTGAAACCAACCAACTTACGCTCAGCGTTTCCCAATTCGAGAGTAATCACAGATATCAGGGTGAGAAGTTTACCCATTATGATCTGTACGGAAATCCATACCCTGCAATGGTGACAAACCTTACGCTGATACATTTCTCGTACGTAATCAATTCCAACTATGCCAGCGAAATTGACAGAGTGTTATTCTCAGAATTCAATAAAAACATGAATGGCAATCTTTATTCCTGGGCCTTTTCCAGTTTTCCACTGAACGTTACGCTCAATCCTGCTGGGACGAAACTGTCCATAACCATGCCAGCCCAGGATTACATGTCACTCTATTCAGTAAATATTGTGTATGAGAGTCTGCAGGTATTAAACGTCTGAGGACAAATATGAAGAAACCTAAGTCAACGAGAACAAGAGATCACGGGGTCTCGGAAATTATCGGCACCCTATTAGTATTCTCGATAGTGGTTACTATCACGAGTTCCTTCATTCTGTGGTACGTGCCTTATGCCAGCGGATTGAATGAAAACCAATTCGAGGTGAATACAAAGCAGGCACTTTCTGCATTCTCAGATCAACTGACATCAACCGACATCCAGAATAATTCCATTGTACACCAGAATATCCCAATGGGAATTCAGGGTGCCTTCTTTAATAACCCAACTTCTTCGACGTTGTCTTATTCGAAAGACTTCAGCCTTTCCCTTCACTACAATGTAACAATCGAGGCAACGTTCAGCAACGGCACCCCCAGCGGGGTGGTTTCAAATAAACTGGTTGCCAATGTGCCAGTGGGTCAGAACCCTAATGGCGTTGTGGTGGACACAGTAAATAACCTGATTTTTGTTCTGAACTCCAACTATACCTCAGATTATCATGGCACGATTACTCCTGGACACATCAGTGTACTGAATGGTGCAACAGACACTGTGGGTGCCGTAATCCCGCTGAAGGGGTATCCCTCCGGTCTGGCTTTTGACCCTTATAACAATTTAATTTTTGTTGCGGAAGGAAATCTTTCTGCCGGCTCAGGCTACAATTTTGGCACTCTAGCCCCAACTTTCCAGAACGGTTTTATTCAGGTCATTGATGGAAATTCGCTGAAAGTTGTACAAACAGTATATTTCTCCTCTGCGCCGGACGATGTCACATTTGTACCTTACTCGAATTCAGTTATGATAACCACATATTTCAGCGTATATGGGGGCGCAGTCGTTACTCTGAATGCCACAACTTTTGCCCAGACCGGCTATATCGTGGTAGCTCACCCTTCGACTTCAGGCAATGGCGTAATACCGTCCAGCATATCATACGACCCGGCAAATGGGTATGTGTATGTTGCTTTGGGAGGGGGAGCAGAAGGAATTGCCATCATTAACCCCATAATAGAACAGGTGATTGGTTACATTGGCGCTAATACCCCCTGGAGTCTGGCCTACGACACTTCTACGGGCTCTATTTTTGTTACAGAATCTTATATTTCCAGCTACAATGAACCATATAGCAATTCACCAGGTAGAACTGTATTTTCGTTGGATGGCGCAAACAATCAGCCGCTGGCATCGTACAGTAGTCAATTCAATACTCCAGTTTCCCTTATATATGATCGCGCCAACCAGATAGTCTACGTTGCTGATTTCGGTAAAAGTTCAGTGTATCTGTTCAATGGCGTGACGGGGGATTATGTTGGTTACGTTGCGAATTATCCAGGCAATGCTGGGCCCGGCAATGGTCCAAATGCGATGGATTGGGACCCAATCACAGGCCAGATATTTGTTCCAAACTGGAACAGTGGGACAGTTTCGGTTATTTCCGGGAGTACTAGTATAACAAATCAATTTGCATCTGCAGATAACAACTTCAAACCGGTTGATACCCTTAACAGCACAGGGGAGATTGAGTCATACGGGACTACCCAATTTGTCTCACAGAATTATTATTACCTGCAGGATGGCATACCTCTAGAGCAGGGAACTGGAAATTCGTCAGGGCATCTATTGAGTAACCTGCCTCTTGATATCAAAGGTGCAAAAGGACTGTTCACTTTTAGTTCTACCATTATAAACATGTCTGGCTCTGAAACCTCTGTATCCCAGACAGGGAGCTTCCTGCTCTCTGGAAGCGTAACAAGTCTTGACAATCAGGTCTGGACAAGAGGACAGGTGCTCAATTTCCTCAGCGGCGGAAAGCTTTACTCTGCCACTGTTACTAGCATACTACTCAACAACATGACTGTGGTGATCAAAACTCCATCGGTGGCTGCCTGGAATTACTCGCTCTATCAATATTATAACACTGCCAGCACTTCGTTCAATTCCAACCCAATCGGCACTCACTGGCAATTACAGGGTCTTCCAATCAGGGTAATTGTTGGAACTGACGGCATATACATATCTACTTTTCCGCTTTCTCTTTCGGGTGCAGGGTTTACCGGTTTTAACCTGCAGGCATTTCAGTTCGAATACCTCACCGTGCTGCTTAACCTCTGACCTTTCACAACGATAAGGATACCTGTTTCCTTAGGTGCAGAAAGTCAATGATTCGAGTACGACGGCAACCCGAAAGTTATTAGATTCCGTGATTGCTCTGGCTCACAGTGGAGACGTATTCCAGTTTAGCCGGAAGGCAGGATTCAAGATTTGTGGAAATGCCTGAATCTTATATGATGCGGCTCAGGCCTTATCTACAGACCGGAGAGGTTATTGAGGCTAGCCTCAGGTCCTGGGGCTTCACGCATTTTGAGGGATCTAATATAAATGTAAGGGGATCCGGCAGGGGAAGGCAGTATGGCCATGCATGGCTGGTGATCACCAACATGAGGTTGCTTATGGTCTCAAAGGGCTTTATCTCTTTTGAGGTCAGAACATTTCAGTTCAAACAGCTTTCATCAATAGAGGTACAGGAAGGCGTGATGGATGATGTCCTTATCCTCTCTGGCATAGGCGTAAAGGAGAGGTGGGTGTTCAGGAGGAAAGTCAGGGACCTGACGAAGGCGCTGTCAATTGTTATCCAGAACAGGATCACGCATGCAACTGATCGTTTGTCTGCGCCAGCCGAAACAGATCCCCTGAAAGCGTTAAAGCTCCGGCTGGCCAAAGGGGAAATAAACGAGGAAGAATTCGAAAACCTGAAGCGTTTACTTCAGGCGTGATCACATTCTCTTTCTTCTCTGCGAAGCGACTACCGCAATGCCCACGGCAATTCCAACGACAGCTACGGCAACAATTACGATGATTGCATACCCGGGCAGGTGGAAACCGCTACTCTGGGTGGGCGGCTGGTATGACGGCGAGGTAGAGGTATAGTAAATGGGTACGGTGACGTTCTTTCCTGTCACATTAAAGGGGCTCTGAGGAGGACCGCTGGTTTCCGTATAACCGCTGATCTGGGATACTGTGTAAGTGTATGTGCCGTTGAAGAGATGCGGAATGGTAATTGTGGTAGAATTGTTGGACCACTGCGAATACTGCTTGCCGTTAAATGTGACTGACCAGAGTGTGAGGGTAGCCAGGCCGGTTTCCCTGAATACAACGCTGAATTCATATGCAATGAAGGTTTCATTCACGGTTACAGCCGCACCGCTTACGTCGAAGCTGCCGCTGTAATTAGTCGGAGCGTAATCCCTGTTGCTGGACGCTATCTTATAACTGTATGAACCGTTAGGCAGGGAGTATTCTATTGAAGTTGCCGTGGTGGATTTGGACAGTTTCACTGTGGAGTTCGATACGGTCACATTCCAACCTACCCCAACCATACCGGTTTCCTGAAACATCACTGTGTAATTCTGTTCGTGGAATTTTATCGGCAAATTTACAGGAAAGCCGGACACGGTCAAGTTCCCGTCTCTGACATTCGGATAATAGTTCACATAGACGTTGGGAATATAGTAACTATATGTCCCGTTGGGCATACTAACTGATATCTGGGAACTCTGGGAATAATACGTTTTTTGATCCACTATTGCCGACCATGACGCATTTGCCGGCAGACCTGATTCAGCAATGACAATCGGGTAGACGAAGGCGCTATAGTTGACTGCCACCATATCCGAAGAATTGAGGGAAATCTGAATCAAAGATTGTAGAGGATAATATGCTAGCCCGGAGAAAGAGTCAAAAGAAGGCTCAAACGAGAGAGTATATGAACCGTTCAGCAGGTTCAGCACCGTGTAGTTAGCTACAATTGTTGATGGCGAGGATCCAGAGATGGAGTAATCCCATGCTATTCCGACGGGTAGTCCAGCCTCCCTGATGGTAAGCTGATCCATTACGCTGTGAAAGCTCAGGTATATAACTGAGCCGGCCTGAGAGCCGTTTACCATTATGTGCCCCCCAGACAGGTTGGAAACATAATAAGTGAGTTCATTTGGAACTACGAACGAATAGGAACCGTTTTCAAGCTCGATGGACACCACTCCGGTCCCGAATGAACTGTAAGACACGCCAGAAATTACCACCTGCCAGTTCGTGTTTACAGGAAGACCTGATTCAACAAAGCTGACCGAATATGACATGTTGTAGAATTGAATGTAAACGGTTTCGGCAGAGCCATTGATGCCCAAAATGCCAGCAGATACGTTTGCCCTGTATCCCGGCTGCCCCAAAATTATGTACTGGTAGGTGCCGTTCAGGAGGTTTGCAGTAACAATGCCGGTTGAATTGGAGTTGTACTGTGCCCCAGACACGTTCACAGCCCATGGAATCCCAGCAGGAAGTCCATGCTCAACAAACGTTACAGGGTATTCAGCGGAAATAAATCTGATGTTTCTATGGGTGCCTGGACCGCTAACGACAAAGAATTCAGACCGGTCAGTAGGATAATAAACCGTCCCGTTGGCCTTAACGGGCTGGGCGAAATAGTAATAGGAACCGTTTGGGAGATATGCCGTTATTTCCCCGAGCGTATTGGAAGGATATGAGATCGTTCCGTGGTAGAACGAGTTCAGCCCCACGCTCCATGATACCCCGGAGGGCAGTCCGCTTTCAGTGAAATTGACCCTGAAGGTCAGGGGTGTGAAGGTGACGTTCACAGAAGTGTAAGAGGCAATCAGATCAACGACCCCGGATCTTACAACGGGGACGAAACTGGATGTTGAAGAAACCCAGTAAACATAGGTCCCAGAGGAAAGGTCAGTAAATGTCAGGAGGCCTCCCGAACCTGAACTCAGAGTCTGATTCCTGTTGCTTGCGTTGAGGGTCACAGAATATCCAACACCATAAGGCAGGTTAAGGCCGAAAAACTGAATCTCATTGTTGTTCTGTATGCCAAGGATACCACTCGGTGTGGCGCTGCCTGTGAAAGACAGATTTATTAAATAGACTCCGCCGACTGATCTGCTGGTGTCAGTACCGCTGTTGTTCACAGCCAGCGGAGAAAAGTCAGGATTTGCAAGGACGCTATATGAAAAAGAAGTCGATGCCGGAACAGTGAAGATAAGTGTATTGTTTGCCGTAATTTGCTTGATTCCCCCTATAGTTGCCCCCCAGACAAAGTCATTTCCCGGTGGAAGCGATTTGGCAATGAACTTCACGTAGGAATAATTCTGTACGAAGAGAACGGGCTCAGAATAAACGTTAGAGGCGACGGTTATGCTCTTCGCCGGATACATATAAAGATATCCGCCAGCAGAAGGAATGCTGAAGCTATAGGTGCCGTTGGCAACGTAGAACAGCATTGAGGAAGTGTTGGCTGTCTGCACCATGCCCGAGAGATTTACCGACCACATCGAAACATTACTTGCGGAGGTGCGTGGCAACCCGGTTTCATTAAAGTAGAGCGCGTTGTAACCCCTGGTGAAAATGACAGTTATGTTATGATACGAATTATTGGAATACACGGTACCTGATGCAGGCGTAGGGAAGAAAGCTAAAACGCCGTTCCTGTTTGACTGGCTGCTCAGGTGGACATCATAGCTGTATGTTCCGTTTGGGAGGGAAAACACGATGCTCTGACCTGTGCTGTACGAATTGGTGACCCCAGTAATGGAAACCCCCCACTGCGTTCCCGAGGGGAGACCGGTCTCAAAGAACGTAATTTTTTCCAGATTACTTGTGAATTTTACTGGAATTGCTAGATTGTTTCCTGAAACATTGAATTTGCCTGAACTGATTGCAGGATAGTATCCGGCTGTCCTTGAAATTGAATAGGAATAGCTGCCATTCTTCAGATTGAAAACTATGCTGTTGCCGTTTGTCCTTTCGGTCAAATTGTCAACAGTAATCTGCCAGTTTGCTCCCGTGAGCAAGCCACTCTGGGTAAACGTGACTTTATAATACGTACTTGAAAAAGCGATTTGGAGTGCAACGTTGGATGAACTCACTGTAACGGACCCATGTCTCGGATTGGTGGAATAACCGCTTATGTTTTCAACAGTGTAGTTATATGTACCATCTGATGCAGAGAAACTGATCACATTCGTATCGCTTCTTTCCGTGGAATTGTTGAAAGTTACTGCCCAGACTGCATTACCTGACCCAACAGAAGGGAGACCGGTCTCTTCAAATGAAACGGAATAAGCAGGCAAGACACCTGCAGATTGTGGCATGTCCTGCTGCCGAGGAGCACCGGTGCCGTAAAACAGCCCGGTCGGGGTGATGAACAGTGCAACAGCAAGGAAGCAGGCAATGACAGCAATATAACCGCTTTTACTGGATAAAACGCGTTGAAACATTCTTCGTACCGTTCGAGTAATTGGAAGGAACGTACTTAAATGTTCTTTTTGCTCCTGAGACTGCTATTTCCCTGTATTCGCATTCCTCTAAAACTATGTTGTATACAGGCTGGTCACTTATTGAATCTTGTGGCTATCCGAAACATGAATTACTTGATTTTATAACTGACGCCACGCCACCTTATTTCATGTGATCTGGCTCCTGCTATTACATTGTAAAGATAGACGAAGGGCAGAAACAGGCTCATAGGTACTAGCCAGATAGCGTTTTTTGGGGCTCTAATGGCTGAATTTATAAGGTTAAGCACATAGGGAACCAACCCAAGTATGTACAGATAACCGTAAAAGAGGGAAAGGTATGTGATCATTGCCAGATAGACAATGACGCCT
>JAJZOT010000304.1 GCA_021847855.1 Thermoplasmata archaeon
TCATGAAATGATCACTTTTTTTCAGTTCTAAAAAAATACCTGAAGACACTTTCATCCAGGCATGTTGCATCAATGTATCTCTTGATCCCAAATGACTCTATGATGGACAGAGCGTCTCTCACAGATGAACCGATTTCCCTGTTATCCATTTTATTCCATCTCGGAAACAGGTCAATTTCCTCGGAAGCATTATGTTCAACGAGGAGTTTGTAGAATAATGGCATCCGTTCCCCAACAAGCTTCTCGTTTCCTGAATCATGCCATTTCATTATGTTAACTGCAAGCGTATCAATAAGTTTATGATCTGCTTTTATCCTTTCAACACGTTCCCTGAAATGCTTTGCGTCGGGAAATGAATAAGATTCAAGAATTGGAAAGCATATTTTTTCCTCCACCTCTATGTGGCATTCCTTGACATATGAATGAAAGTTTGTGAATGCGTCGTTACTGTATGGTCTATCTATCAGCCATTTTGACTCCTTAATTGCCAGATGCTCGACCATCAGTATTTCCGCCAGATCTGCCATAAATCTACCTTTGTTAATATCATCATTTCTGTCTTAAGTTTTGCTGTTCTAACATTGCCATGGGAAAATGTTATTGTCCTGCTCAGATGCTGACGGAAAGAATTGCCATGGACTCAAAAGAAGTGACCATTATGGAATCAATAATGATTCACAATGTAGTATCATGAAGAAGTCAAAAATAGAGCCAGAACTTGTCCTGCCAGAGATCATACTCCTCTTTCAGTTCTTTGATGTCTACCTTTTTGAAATTACTATCAGTTTGCTTTTCCTTATACTGCCTGAGCAGATCATTGAGATCCATTTTGGAAAGATGATCGAAATGTTCTCTGATTCTTTTCTCCACACCTGGATGAAGTTTTCCAACCTTTTTGCCTGTATAAAGAACCTTGAAGAACTTGTTCTCTCCCAGCGTAACGTGGAATATTCTCCAGTCAATGTCAAGTTCATCCTTCATGTCGTTGCCCGTTAAATTACCAAGTGCAAGCACCGTCTCCTGCCCTTCTCTGTCATTTTTAAGTTGGAATGATATCTCAAGTCCTTTTTCCATAAATTCTACACCAGCTTTTACTTTTAAAACAATGCATTAATGCATAAATAAGGTTTCCCATATTTTTCTAGTTCTTCACATTTTTTTGTTTTGAATGGATTAGTAGTTTATGCGTGAACCTTTTGCGCAGTTTCGCTGGGATATTACCACTTCAAGGATTGCTGGCGGGATCCCTATTGATCTGAATTTATTTCTGCCTGAAGGTGTTTGGTCATTCACGCCGAGTAATCTGACTGTACGAATGCTGGTATGCGTAGAGGAATATGCTTATCCAACTATTTTCACTTCTATTTACCAGTGGCCGGATTCATTCCTGACATATGATTACGAAAGGGTTCAGTTTCATTTCTTGTCTTGTGAAAAGTGAGTTCATATTCCTCCGTTGTAGAAATATTCTTACGATGAAAGAGAAATTCCCTGTTTTAGAAGTATTTCATCTGTAAAAGATCAGAGCTTGTTAATTACAATCGAAATCCTTCTATCTTACGGTGCTATTGTATGTCATGGAATATAGAAAACTTGGAAACACGGGTACACTGATAAGTGAGCTCTGCCTTGGAACAATGACCTTTGGTGGACAGACGAGCGAACCTGAAGCGAAGAAAATTATGGACAGATTTTCTGAAGAGGGTGGAATTTTTTTCGATACTGCAAACGTTTATACCGGAGGTAAATCAGAAGAGATACTGGGTAACTGGCTTTCTGAACATGACAGGGATGATTATGTAATAGCAACCAAGGTAAGATTTCAAAGTGGAAAATCAAAGAATTCAATAGGACTTGGAAGAAAACACATATTGAAATCAGTAGATGAAAGCCTGAAGAGATTGAAAACAGACTACATCGACCTTCTGCAGGTTCATACGTGGGACCCAGTTACTCCCCTGGAGGAGACACTTGCCACTCTTACTGGACTTGTGGATTCTGGTATCGTCAGATATATTGGAGCTAGCAATTTGAGGGCATGGCAGTTTGAAAAAGCTCTCGGTGTGAGCAGAGAACGTGGACTGGAGAAGTTTGTGAGTCTGCAACCTCAATATAATTTGCTTTCCAGGTCAACTGAAAATGAGATCATACCTATGGCAGTAAACGAAGATGTTGCCATACTACCATGGAGCCCGCTTAAGAGCGGTGTGCTCAGCGGAAAGTACACCAGTGATATGCAATCGCCGCCTGAAGGTACGAGACTTGGGGATGCTTACAAATCGGGAAGGAAAACACCATGGGAACTTAACAATAACCAGTTCACATGGAGTGTTGTGACCACTCTTTCCAATGTAGCCAGGAAGGTAGAAAAGACAAATTCGCAGGTGGCACTTAACTGGCTTCTTTCGAAAAAGGGTGTAACCTCCCCAATAATTGGTGTTAGAACCATGGATCATCTTATGGACAACCTTGGCTCCCTTGGGTGGAAATTAACAAAGAGTGAAATGGCAGAACTTGACGAAGCAAGCAGACTGTATGTCACATATCCATATGATCTGTGGTCTGAAAATCAACAGAGGAGTGGTAGAATGAAAGACCTTGAAGAGATTGAATAAACGAAATCTCTAATTTTTTTCTGTGATCAGCAATCAACCTCATTTAAGCATAAGGCGAAATTTATTTCATGCACAGGTCATTATCTTATTATATACATTAACACATATAGAGGGGTATAGAAATATTCAGAGTGATGCTATTTGGTTAAACGAATATCTGATGATGAAAAGAGGAAGATACTTGAAAGCTTCAGATCCGGGATAAAGAAATCTGAAATTTCCAGGACATTTGAGGTTTCAATCTCAACAGTAACCAGAATAATAAACGATTCTCAAAAAAGACCTTCACAGGGCGATAAAATGGAGGATATCCTTGAAAGATCGCAGACCGGTGAGGAAAAACATAAACAACAGACAGATTCCGTTCATAAGACAGGAGTTCATGCAAATGGTACGGAGGAACAACCAGTAGATTCAAATGTTATGACACTTGCCAGAAACCTTTCAGAACTTAACCTGAATATTGATCAGGTTAAGGCAATTATAGATACTGCGGGAAAAATCAGGAAAAATGGGAACAGAATGGAAGCTGTATCTCCCGATGACAATCTCTCATTC
>JAJZOT010000305.1 GCA_021847855.1 Thermoplasmata archaeon
GCCATTTCACCTACACTTGCCTCAACGTACCCGTGAATGTCTTCCAGCCACGGATCTATAACTATATTTTTATGAAGGATCGCAAGCAGGGACCTCAGAATTGATTTGCTGTCCTCAACTGGTATGAGTGACTGATCATAAACCTGGATGTGATACGCCATCAGGGAAAGCACCTCATAGTCCAGAAGAAGTGCATCTTTCAGTGTGTCATCAAAGGTCATTATGTCGTTTATGTCATTTTCAGTTACGTTACTGACTCCACCCTTCCATATTTTGTCGCTGTGGTTATTCATTAATGGTAATTTCCCTTTCCAGTTTTTTCCTTCCCTTAATGGTGGCCATTGTCTGGCTTCCAAATACGTATATGAAACCTGGGGACTTGCTCTGATCAAAGGTCTGCCCAACACCGTATGTTGATTTTGAAATATCATAGAGGGAATTGTCACTCTCAACGCCCATTGGTACTATATTTCCTCTGTATAGCTTGAGTTTAACTTTACCATTTATAAGGGAATTCACACTTTTCTGAAAATGCATGATGTGTTCCATTGCGGGATCATACCACAGCCCATTGTAAACCATTTCAGAGAATGTTTGGTCCATGTGTTTCTTCAGCTGTGATTCCTTCTTGTTGAGTACAAGTGATTCCAGGTACTTATGCGCCGTAATTATGATCATTGCAGCAGGACATTCGTAGAATTCGTGGCTTTTGATTCCCACCAGCCTGTCCTCTATCATGTCAATGGCGCCTATTCCATTCTTTCCGCCTTTCACATTGAGTTCAGCTATCATGTTGGTCAGTTCGGATGGCTTCCCGTTAAGTTCAACAGGAAGCCCACTATGGAATTGTATTGATATATTCTCTGGAACCGAAGCTGCTTTCTCGGGTGGAAGGACCCATCTATATGCATCATATGGAACGGCCTCCTGTGGATGTTCAATAGACGAACCCTCAACGGATCTTCCCCAGAGATTTTCATCCACTGAGTATTTTCCTCCATATGGGATTTCTATACCGTGACTTCTCGCGTACTCGGTCTCCTCTTCACGGTTCATATTCATGTCCCTCACAGGGGCTATAACATTAAGATTTTCATTCAGTGCTTTTATGGAAATTTCAAACCTTACCTGGTCATTGCCCTTCCCCGTTGAACCATGAACAACGGTGTCGCACCCATGAATCTCTGCCATTTGAACAGCCTCAAGGGCCATAAGGGGCCTGGCGAGGCTAGTGGAGAGGGGATAACGATCCTGATACATCCCATCGTTTAGGATTCCTGCAGATACGAATTCCCTGGCAAATTTCTGTTTTACATCTTCAGTGATAGTTGACACTGCCCCAAGTTTTTCGGCTTTTTTTGCAATAGCTTCCAGATCATTTTTCTCCTGCCCAACATCCAGGGTAAGAGTTACAACATCAAAATCCATCTCTTCCTGTAACCATTTTATCATAACGGATGTGTCAAGTCCACCTGAATAAAGCAACAAAGCTCTCTGTTTCATTTTCGAGGATTTTTCATTTAGATATTAATCTGATTGAAAAAGATTTCATTTATAATATCAGGATCGATTTTTTTACAAGAAGAATGTTAAAATACACATAATTTATATTAAATTCATGAAAGAGGTTATGAAAAATAGAGAAACCGTAGAGGCGAAGGTATCCAGATTTCTTTCTGAAAATCCCGATATTTTTCTTTCACTTAGAGAGGGTGTGGTTAATGTTAGCAAACTGGCCCAGCTGATCATGAAAGACAATGGGGATCTGAATCCTATTTCGGTGAGATCCGCGCTGAACCGGTTGAGAGGAACCACAGGATCATCCGGAAAGAACAGTGCAGATACTCTCCTGAAAAAGAGCAGGGTATCTCTGCAGGACAAGATATGTGTTGTAACATCAAGAAGTGCCCAGAACATGAAACATATATCTGCCACATACCTCCAGGACAGCATTGTTTACATAGTGGATGAGATGAACAGTCCTATCCCTGAAACATCCCAGGGAATACGGGTTGACAGGGATGTGAGTATGATACATATTCTATCTCCAAAAGAAATTGAGAAAACACCAGGGTTTGTGATGCGTATAACGCATAAGCTGTTTGCAAGAGGTGTCAACATACTTCAGCTTATTTCCTGCTCCAATGAAACCATAATAATACTGGCAAAGAAAGACTCAACAACAGCTTACCAGACACTCACCTGATGGATTTTACAGACCTGGAAAGTATGTACTCGGTTTCATTAATGTGCTCTGCAAAACTGAGATTTTCAATCCCTTTCCTGTATATTTTTCTTCTAAGCCTGTCCACAGTCTTCATGAAATCCAGAAAATATGCATTGACATTGAAATATACATAATCCTCTTCAAATCTTATGGAACAGCCTTGGTACCCAGAGTTTCTGCAATAAGGATCTGCAGGATCTATCTCTATTGTGGACCTCTGCCTTATAAAATATCGGTGTATGAGCCCTCCCCTGATTATCTTATAGGTCTGTCTGCTGTTCAATTTTGAGTAGCACTTTCCGGCCATGGACAGGTATTTGGCATAGTTCTTATTTGACTGTCCGGGTCCGAAAACTATTGTTTCCGGTTCTCCATCAACGATTCTGCCCAGTCCCCCCAACATTTCTGAGTAGGCAAACAGGCCTATGGCAGTCAGCACCGGCAATCCATTCTTGATAGTTGTTGATATATCTGTGTACATATTTCTCTTTACAGTGGAATCGATAAAATCTACAATGTTCACTTCTTGCGATTTATACAGGATACAATAACTTTACATTTCACCACTTGAAAATCTTATAATCTTGATCACACCCCTGTTAAGCAAAACTTCAATGAGATATCCAGGAATAGCCATTCCTCATAGATTTTATGATGAGTTGAGGGAGTTGGAAATTTAGTTTAAGGTGGATTCCATGGGAAAAGTGGTAGATGAACTTGTTTCAGAGCATAAGTCCATGAAATTTGTCCGTCCTTATGTTTAATTTCCACCTCTCCTCATTGCTGATCTGGATGCCTTTCTCATAACTGTCACATGGTGTATCTGCGCTTTCATTCACAGTAGCGGACGAACATGATAATGATCCAAAGTCAGGCATATATCCCGCAGGAAAGATTGCAGGAAAACTGAAGAAACTGTTCGCATACCAGGCCTATGATTCC
>JAJZOT010000306.1 GCA_021847855.1 Thermoplasmata archaeon
TTCGAGTTCAAGTGTCTTTTCCATTGCAGAAATAATGGTTTCGGAAAGCTTATTCAGTGACTCGTCAATCGTGATCTCCTGGTCTGATGCTGATACCGCCAGCCTCAGCATGACTGCAAGTGCACTGGTCAGGCTTATTGTATGGGCTGATGATTTCTCCTGTTCTACGGTCCTGAATATAAAATCAGCGTCATCCTGTTTTATACTGCTGGAAAGTCCGGTAATGGCAACAGTTATACATCCGAGCTTCTTAGCTTTCTTAATGGAATCAAAACTGTACATCTTATATCCCCTGTGACTTATTACAATAACAGTATCATCACCGGATACCCTTGGAGTATAGTTTGAAAATTCAAATGATGAAAACACCCTTACGTTCTTATTTCCAGCATATTTTTCAAAGAAAAACCTCCCTATTAGCGCAGCATGAAGCGAGGAACCTGTACCCACAATTATTATGCTTCTTGACTTCCTGATTTTATAGGCTGCATCATTGAAGGTTTCATCACCGGATAAAAGTATTGACCTGAAAGCCAGTGGCTGTTCCATTATTGACCTGTGCATGAAATATTCTTTCGGTTGCATTTCGCTCTGACAAATATGATCACAGAGATTATGAACATTTGCGGATATTGAACAATGTGGCGGTGGTTGCCTTTCTTTGCATAGTGTGCGAGATAAGAATTCCAATCCCACAGATTCCCAATGGAATATTAATTATAACCTCGAGTCATTATAAGGTCATGAAAGTCACATTGGTAGGAGGAAACGGTTTTGGAAAACTGCATGGAGAATCCTATAAACAATTGGGAATTGAATTCTCGGTGTATGACAGGAATCCTGATGTCCTGGAATTCTACAGAAAAAATTACGGAGTGAAAACAGTATTCAATAATCTTGAAGATGCAATTCATTCTGATTCTGACATAGTTGATATAGTCCTGCCTCACAATCTGCACAGGGAAGTTTCAATCAGTGCAATGGAACTTGGAAAACATGTAATCATGGAAAAACCCATTGCAACAACCCTTGAAGAAGCAACCGATATTGTTGAGGCATCTGTGAAGAATGATGTGAAATTCATGGTCGCAGAGCAGTATAATTTTGACCACTCACTGAACAAGGCTATTGAGCTTGTAGGAGAAAACAGCATTGGGAAGGTGCATTCCATCATTGTGAGGGACCAGAGAGATTACAGGAAAACTAGTTGGAGAACCAGAAAAGATCAGATGGGTGGAGGTGCACTTATAGATGGTGGAATTCATTATGTGGAGACCATGCTGAACATTGGAGGAGATTACACTAAAATCGATTCTTATTCCTACCATGGTGGTTCAACACTGCAGGGTGAAGATACCACCATGGCACTGTTTCATTTCACCAGCGGTGCCCATGGAAATCTGTTTTATTCCTGGGCATACAGGGATGCCCCGAGACTTCCTTCCTATGAAATTATAGGTTCTGAGGGGAGCATATACGAGGATGTCAATACAAGACCTATTGAAGAATTTAAAAACATGACCGGCACCAGGTACGTTTATGGTTTCCCTGTATTAAACGGGAAGAAAGTTGATATCAAAAAAGAAGACGTATTCAATCTTGAAATAAAGGGATTCATTGATTCGGTCAAAAATAATACTGAAGTGCCATACAGTCATGGGAAGGCTCTCAGGAATCTCAGGGCAATTCTTGACATATATCAGAAAGGGGATTGAACTAAATTTTTTTGAACCGGATTGCGCATTCCCTGGCAAGGGATTCCATGGGATCGATGATATATTCCATGGCCTTTGACTTTTTCAATGCTACCGGAACTTCACTGCAGCCCGCTATTATTTTCTCTGACCCACTTTCCATGAGAAAATCAACCTGCTCCATGAAGAGATCTTCGGCTTCCGTCATGTTGCCCGATTTTACCTTGTATATTGCATCCATTACATCCTGCTGCTGTTCAGGATAGATCAGATCAACCCCCTTTCTTGAAAGCGCATCTTCGTAAAGACCGGAAAGCTTTACGGGAGTTGTGCAGATTATACCGGCTTTGATGCTTTCTGGTAGTTGTTCCGAAACTATCAATGGGGCATTGAGAATCTCGACTTCTGTATTTTCGGCTATTTTGTCGTACCAGATGTGGGCCGTATTGCATGGTATTGCAATAATATCGCATCCTGCCTTTTCGAGCACTTTTGCGCTTTTTATCAGTTCTGGTGCTGGTGATATTCCCCCTTTGAGGTAAGCATCGTTCCTGTCCGGTATAACTGTATTGTTGTAAACAACTGCCGGTATCTGGTCCTGATCTTTTTCAGCATTTGTAGTCCTTAAGAGCTTCTCCATGAAATCTATGGTGGCTGCAGGGCCCATTCCTCCAAGAATTCCCAACAACCTGGGATCATCTGTTCTCTTATTTTTCATCTAACTCCCCCAAAGGAGATCCCATGCGTCAGCGTGAGGGAAAATTGGGCAGTGAACCTCAATCCCTTACCGTAACTTACCAGCTTTACCTTGTTTGCACTTATGTCCATATTCTTCTTTCCTCCTTTTATAACGATTGGTTTCCATAGTTATGCACAACCATGTCTCCAGGCTGGAATGCATATCTTTTCCTTCTTATTGATGGCCTGAATCCCTTCCTGTTTGTCTGGATGGAACGGTTGTTCCTCCTTCTCTGTGAGATTGTAAACGGCGATGTCCTGATCTGGATGTTTCCTCTCTGTTTAAAGACAGAGTCACTGAGCCACGGACCTGTGGAGCATCCGTAGTTATGCATGCATTTCTCCCGACTAACTTCTGCTTTTCTCTCATGTTTTTCTCCATGTTGTTAAAGCCCCCTAATCAACTCTTGCGATGTCCCTCACGAGACAAGCCTCCTGCGTTGGGTGGTGGTAGTTGACATAGTACTATCTCAGTGAATTAGGTGCATGATTAGCATTTCAACAAATTGAAATGCAGCTGAACCTTCATCACTATTTCGTAATCGCATAAATCTCTAACTGATTTTTTGAGGATGCTATATACATGATGCATCACTTTAGTTATAAACCTGGTATATAGAACTGAGTGCCACATTATTTAACTTTTCAATTATGCCAACCTGCATCATCATATTTGTCATCAGAATGGATGTTACATTGACTCTGGGAAATATGAGTTGACCAAAAC
>JAJZOT010000307.1 GCA_021847855.1 Thermoplasmata archaeon
ATAATGACGTCCTGAACTACGGAATGAAGACCTTTCTTACGATGAAGGAGGCTTCGGATATAACCCTTGGAATCGTTCCGGAGTTGAGCCTTGCTTCAAAATTCAAGATGGTACTCAAAGGAGCAACGAACATCGGTGCTTTCTCCAACATGGTCTACGCAATTAACAGGATGAAAGAACTCAACGAGATATATGACAGATATCCAGAGACGCCGGAAAAGTTTGCGTCTTTCAAGCACAAGGTTACTGAGATCATCGAGGATGCCAAGAAGAGGTTCAAGCCAAATCCAATCTAATTTTCCAGTCTTCACTACTATTTCGGCAATGTGTTGGGAAAAAATAAAATCTGAAGGGGCATGTCCTATGGGCAAAGTTCCCGTATATCAAGTACAACGGCTTGTTCAGGAGATCTTTCCGTGAACCACGGCATGAAATCTGATCAAACCAGTTGGAGGACACCCGCCTATGGAAGAAACTGAAATCACAGTATCCAGACAGAGACTCATCCTGAGTAATCTGATGCGTTATAGTTCCGTGGATATGGCATACGTAAGCCCAAATTTTGGTTGTATAGAGACGCAAGAGAGCGATCGGGCTATAACATCATGTAAACTCCGCATTAACTTAAGAACTCCAACAAGAATACAGTTTAAGTGCAATCCTCCCTCCTTAGCCATTGAGGAAGATTTACTAATGGGAGTTTAAAATGAACACAGATAGCCTACAGGTATTCGTCGACCTGGTGAGTACATTAAATCTGAGGAAGACAGCAGATAATTTCTCTATATCAGAGCCTACTGTAAGTTACAGGCTGAGGCAATTAGAGAGCTTCCTGGGCAAAGACCTCTTTGTGAGGAGCTCCTCGAAAAGAATAGAGATCACAGATTTTGGTAAAAAATTCTATCCAGATGCCATAAAAATATTGAGGATTCTTGATTATCACCAGAACTACGGAAAAAGCATCTCTCCAAATGGTGAAATAAAGATATCAAGCGGAGAGATTGCAGCAATACACCTTTTGCCATCACTGATAAAGAGCTTTGAAGACAAGCACCCGGAAATCAAAGTGGTTATAGAGATCGACAGTTCACTTAACACAATAAAAAAAATAGAGAAAAAGGAGGTTGATCTTGGCTTCGTGATCAGCACGAATTTTCCGGAAATCAGCAACGTGATTTCTAGATTGAAGGTTGTGCGGCTGGTGCCAGTTGAATTGATCGTTATCGCTCCAAAACAGCATCCGGTGCTGATGAAAAAAGAGGTTGCAATTTCTGATCTTCTGGGATATCCTTATCTGTCAAGATCAGGTTCTTCCGGAGTGCAAGCTGAGATTAACAGAATCCTCAAAAGCGAAAAATTAACTGAAAAGGACTTGAATGTAGTTTTCAGATTTGAGAATTCCTCCTCAATAATCAGTGCGGTGTCAGAAGGTCTTGGAATTTCTATAGCCACAACAGTACAGGCATCGAAACAGATTGAGTCAGGCATGATCGGTCATACATCTTTGAAAACGGACATCAAGTCATACCTGCATCTCATTGATGGCTGGAATGGTTCCAATGAACGAATAAATTCCCTCGTTTCATTCGTTAAATTCTTCATATCCAGCGAACCTAAATGGTCAATCTCCTGAAGAAAACCTGATCGCGGTATCTGCGGTGAAAGATTATTTATTATGAATAACCGTTGGTGTTCGAAGTAAAGCGGGAAAAAATTCTTCCGAGTATCATTTCACAGAAGAAATGAGGGAGCCTTTCAAGGGCTCCGGGAATCCATTTTCAACAGATATTTTCTGACAGTATTATCGTTCAGAGAGATACCAAGGCCTTCCACTTCCGGAACGGTTATTTTGCTTTTGACATGCCTGTCAAGATTCTCTGTCAGGAGATCGGTTTTCAATGGATTAGACTGCTCATGGGACCATGCGGTTCTCATGTATTCATACGTGAGAAAATTCTGTGCATAGGCTGCAAGGTGGAGTTCAGCTGTCATTGTTACACCGGACGAACTTCCTGTATGGGGGGCATATGGTATTCCGTAAGATTTTGCCAGTGCAAGGATATTTTTCAATTCCGTGAAACCGCCTGCTCTTCCAACGTTCGGCTGAATTATGTCCACATTTCCTATGGTGATCAGGTCACGGAAACCGTATCTCGTGAATTCTGACTCTCCTGCTGCTATTGGTATATCGAGTTTTCTGGTGAGTTCCTGATAACCGGGAAGATTATCCGGAGGTATTGGCTCCTCGAACCAGAAAACATCGTATTTCTCAAAAACTCTTCCAAGTCTTATGGCTGAATTGACGTTATATCCCGAGTTCGCATCCACCATTATCGTTATGTCGTTGCCGAAAGCTTCTCTTACAAGCTTTACCGCCTCCGCGTCCTCTTCGACTCCACGGCCTATCTTAAGCTTGACTTGGGTGAATCCCTCTTTCATTATGTTCTCAACTTCACTTACGACATCTTTCGGTTTTCTGAATCTTATGGAAGAAGCATAACACTGAATCTGATCTCTGAATTTTCCTCCCAGAAGTCTGTATATTGGCATATGAAGGATCTTTCCCATGACATCCCATATTGCAATGTCGACACCGCTGATTGCCTCTATCATGTAGCCCTTGTAGTGCCCTCTCTGTCTCATAGTGGCGTACATCTCCTCCCACAGAAACTCATAGTCGAAGGGATTCTTGCCGAGCACTACGGGCTTGAGGACGTCCAGGATTATGTCGCAAAGTGCTCCCGGAGAGAGTCTTGTCATGCATTCTCCTATCCCGAATTCGCCGGTATCGGTGGTTATCTTTACAAGAACGCTCTTATAAGATCCAAAGACTATGCTCTTCAGCTCCTGATAGTATGGCAGGCTCTCAGGCGGGGTTTCCAGATCAGTAATCGGCACCTCAAGCGGAATGACTTCCACCGCAGTTATTTTCACATCTTCCAACGTTTATTCCTCCAGAACACATTCGGCACACTGTTAAAAGCGAGCCGGAGATATGCTTCCATTGTTGAACACACATGAGATTTTAAAATTTTCTATCAATTCAGATATTGATAGAAAAAACTATATATCTTTTTTAGAATAATACATCGAGGGTTACAATGACGGAGACAAAAAAGTCTAATATACCTGTTCCAGGAAAT
>JAJZOT010000308.1 GCA_021847855.1 Thermoplasmata archaeon
GTTCTGTTAAAGAAATTAGTCTTTCAGCCGGTAAGAGAATGTTATTAATATGTTCAGGAGTCAGGAAGATCAGGGTGCCTGGAATTTCTATTTCCAAGAAATTTATTATTGAAACTAACTCCCTTCGTGGGGTTCTGAAGGAACTTATCAGGAAGAATCATGATCGTATACCATGGGAGGGTGACCGCTTTGATTTTTGATGATCCATTATACATAATCAGGTATTCAGAACTTGGACTGAAGGGGCCAAGAGCCAGAAACAGCATGGAACAGACGCTTGTTAAGAACATTCTTGCAGGCCTTAGAAAAAAAGGACAGAATGCCGTCATTAAGAGGGACAAAGGTAGAATTTACCTATCGTCTTACTCAAGGGACGACATAGTTTCATTTGTCCTGGAGAGAACTATGGGAATCAAGACGTTTTCACTTGCCCATACAGGGAAGATCAGCGGACTTGAAGACATAATTGGCGGATCAGTGGATCTGTTTTCATCGAAGGTTCTGGGAAAGACTTACGCAGTAAGGGCACACAGGAAAGGTTCACATGATTTCCGTAGTTCAGACATCTTAACCGGAATTGGAGATGCCCTTTTTCCGTTCAGTGCAGGTGTTGATCTTGAAACCCCCGATCTGGAGATATTCGTTGAAGTCCGCGATAACCGGGTGTATTTTTTCACATCCAAGATCAGGGGACCGGGAGGGCTTCCACTGGGCTCAGAAGGAAAACTCACCGCACTGGTCTCCGGCGGGATAGATTCACCCGTTGCGGCCTGGAGTATGATGAAAAGAGGCTGTCCCGTGGATATTGTATTCTGTTCACTTGCACACCCTACAGACACTGCAGGTATGCTGAAAAGTATAATACCACTCTACGAGGACTGGGGACATGGGTACGATGCCAGAATACACATACTGGACTGCTCTCCGCTCATAGATGAGTTTACCCTTACTGGGAAATACACCATGCCAAATGTTGAATTCAAACGGGCAATATACCTTCTTGCTAAAAAAATAGGGATAAATGAGGGAACTTGTGGCATAGTAACCGGGGAATCCATGGGACAGGTCTCCTCCCAGACTCCTGAGAATCTTATGGCCATAGAAGATGGATTGAACTTCCCGGTCTACAGACCAATTATTGCATGGGACAAGGACGATACCACTGAACTTGCAAGAAGGATCGGGACATTCACCGGGGAAAACATGGGGGAATACTGCTCCCTTTTTGCTGATAGACCGGTAATTAAAGCGAGATCTTCAGACATAAACAGGGAAATGGAGAATTATGATCTGACAGATTCCATAGTTATGAGTTCAGTAACATTGAGATCATCTGAACTGGTTGAATATTACAGAAAACTGGTTGATGAGGGGGAACAACTGAGTGAAATACCTTCAGGCGCAATCGTTGTCCATATTGGAAACAAAACTGGCAACCTGGATTTTCAGGATGGAGTGAACGTGGTTCCGGATAAACTCATGGAGTTCGTGAAACAGGAGGGGAGGGACAAAACCTACGTCCTCGTCTGCAAAAAGGGGCTTCAAAGTGCACACTGGTCAGGTCTCCTGAAGGCACAGGGGATCAACGCTTATTACACCACAGAATCAAGAATCTCAAAGATCAGGCCTAAATAATAATTTACCAGCATCATGCATATCAGCTATGATGGATTTATCCTGTCCATTATTCCATTCATGCCAATTGCAGTAGCAACTTCCCTTGCCCTCTCCTCAAACATGGAAAGTTTATCCTTCATGAACTCTGAATCAAGTACGTCATTTCCTGAAATGGTTATCCTATCTCCCGCCAGTATTCTGGATATCACATGTGAAACGTTTTCCTCTATTACCCCGAATATGGTTATAATTAGATCAAAATAGTTCATTTTAGTCAGGACGTCACTGTCCCTGAGATTCAGCTTCAGAAGTTTAAGTTTTTTCTCCTGTAGATCCGCTATGCTCCGTGTAATACGATCCATGATGCTTGTGAGTTCTCCTGATTCAAGCTTGTTATTCAGTGCTGGTTGGGATGTCACATCAACCTTCTGGAGCTTGTCGCTGTATTCAACATCGAGGAATATGCTTGAATCTGCCCTGGAAAGAACAATCCTGAACTGGGATTCCTTTTCGGGATCTACGAAGACAACAGAAAGATTCTGTTTTGTCAGTTCCGCGGAATCCATGAAATAACGGTCTGTCTTCTCATAATCCACCGCCGGATCCTTGCTTATCCATGTTTCTGCAGTCCTTACAGGGATCTTGAATCCCTTTGAAAGTGTTGAGAAATATAACTGTGATCTCAAAAGTTCTGAATTCTTGGTGTTTGCTGCAAATTCATAGTATATATCCTTCGGGCACCTGTTCTTGATCCTTGCGTCGTATGCCCCTTCTGTGAACTTGACGGAAAAATTTCTCTCGTTTACAGGAATGGGGTCCCTTGCAAAAAATGCCTCAGTACTCTTGGTTGCCTTTGATCTATCGGATTCAACGCTGTTGACAATTTCCTGCTGGTTTGATGCAATGTCCTTTGATACCCTATCCTTGTATCTACCCAGGAGTACACCCGTAAATTCAAGGAGCTGGTCAGCGTATTCCTGAAATCCTGTGGACCCAGATTCCTCCTGAAAAGTCTTGAGCAATTTTGAAATGTCGTCCTTGATCCGATCGACTCTGTCCATTCTTGCCTTTATCTGGTTATTGAACTCTTCAAGTTCCTTCTGGTCTTCCATGGCCCTGTCTGAATATGAAATGGCATCCAGAAGATCCGTGAGTGCGTAATAGAGAGTTCGGGCATATTCCATACCCTCCTGTGTATCACTCTGTGCCATTGATCCGCCATGCAATATTGTTTATTAAGAATTCTCTGAGACAGACTTTAATTCCTGGGAATTCAATTTTTAACTCAAAATATTAACAACAAAGCGAGTTTAGACAGAACTCAACAAATATGTGTGTAACAAAAAGAGATATATAGGTATGTTAAAATAGCCAGTAGAGAAATTTTATGGCTGATAAAGAAGAACCTCTTGACCCCATCATGGAAAGGCTTTTCCTTGACATAAAATCAATTATGATACTGGGAAGGAACGACGCACAGGTTCAAAACGATATGAGAAGGAGAATCTTCGATTCATACGACGA
>JAJZOT010000309.1 GCA_021847855.1 Thermoplasmata archaeon
AGGTTGACCTGATCTTATTTCCAATCACCTCAACGTAGGTTGTTTCTTCCATACGTTTCTTTATGTTTTCTTTTTTACCAAGAATACTGTATAATAATATTTCCCCCAGACATTTCCTGTTTCTAACCGAGAAGATCAGTATCCCGTTATGATTCAGTGAATCGTGTATTCCGTCCGCAGCCTCCTCAATTTTGGGCTCAGTATTTAGAGCACCGTTGAAAGAGTAGATCAGATCAAACGATCTGCCAAGTGACCCTATGGTAGACGCTGCTCCCTTAACTGCCATGAAATTGTCACTTATTCCCAGTCCCCTGATCTTTGCAGTAGAAAAGTTGATCATTCCGCCGGAAACTTCCAGGCAGGTAACTTTTTTACCGGTTTCAAGTATGAATTTACTCGCCTCTTCTGCGGTTCCACATCCTATTTCCAATATGCTGTCCCTTCCCCCGGTATATTTTATAAGTGTCCTCAGCTCAATTTTTCTTATGTTTATGTTTATGAAATTTGATAATATCTTTTTATCATAAATACTGGCAGCTTCAGAAAAGATATGATCGAGATCAGTATAATAATCTTCCACCTTTATGGTAAGGAAAATTAAACCATAACTATTTTTCCAATATTATAGACATGGTCTAAGAACTACCTGAAGACCATACCTCCTGCTCTTGGTCTGAATTTACAGCAATAGTTTGATAAAACGCCCTGTTAAAGTGCCGGAGAATTTCCTCTGCAAAGTGGACTGTAATGACTTTATATCATGAAATCCATATGTTGAAGTTGAGTTCCAAGGAGGTTGTAATATTCGCCCCTCTCTATCGAAGGATTCCTGCAGACGGCTGGGGAGGTGTGGAAAAAATAGTAGTTGAACGAGCCAGATCCCTCAGGAGATTGGGATTCAGGGTGCAGTTAGTGGCCAATTCCACCGATGATAGTCTGGCGGACAGCGTGGTTTCCCCGGATGCAATCTTCTCATATCCAGGGGGCAAAGCACGATTGCTCGCGTCCTTGGCTACGGGAAAATGGACTCGTTACATATCCATCTTCACCAGTCTTAAACGTGAGATCTGGGAGGCACCCATACTTTCTGATGCCTCTGCTATTGACCCATTTAACAATTTCATACTCACAAAGGAGATGGAAAGTGACAGGGTCCTTTTCTACCTGCACGGGAACTATTACTTTATCTATCCAAACTGGCGCAGGCTTTTCCTTGTTCCAGACATGATATTCAGACCTTCATGGAAGCTTAATCTGGGAGCACTTAACCTCAGGATGAATGAACTCCTAATAAGAAAAGGGATCAGATCCCATTACATGCCAAATGGAACAGATTTTCCGGATAGGGGTCAAATAATTCAAAACCCGGAAGAATTTCTGCTTTTTGTTGGAACAATCAACCCACTAAAGGCCCCTCATCTTGCCATTCGACTTGCCAGGAAGATTGGGTTGCCTTTAAAAATAATAGGTAAGATAACCGATGCATCATATTTCAGGAATATGGTTAAGCCTTTTCTAAACAATGTTACCGAATACCTTGGAGAGGTGGATAGATGGACTCTCAGTGAAACAATGAGGAGATGCAGGGCTCTCCTCTTTACATCGACATGGGATGAGCCTCAGGGCATTGTAATCATCGAAGCACAAAGCTATGGAGTTCCAGTACTTGCCTTGAACCTGCCAGTTTATTCAGGTATATACGAAATGATAGACAATTATCAAACCGGACTTATAGGAACATTTGACGATCTTTACGCAAACTCCGGGGAAATATTCAATATCAAAAGGGACTCCATTTATATTCGTAGCAGGAGTAAATGGTCCTGGGAATCCGTCTTAAAGAATCATCATATGGACGTGATAGAAAAAATGGCAGAAAATATGCCTACTCATTCCAGTTGATATATCAGGGCCGGTGCCGTTATGGGATGCAGATCTCTGAAAGTTAACGAGATGTAAACATTAAGAGTGCCATGAGGGTGAATGTTGCTGCGCCTGAAATAAGGTCCGGCACACTTAACTGGGTAAAAAAAAAAGATCTTTCCGGGAAGTGTTGAGTAGAAAAGATTCCTCTGGTACTTTACAAAATGATGAATTTGAAACTGTAGGACAGGGGAAAATTATTGTTGAGATCCCAAAGAAATGTGGCGATATCATGGAAAAGTTTTCAATCAATCCGGAACATGCACCTGCCTTTTTGGTGACTTCAGTCTGTACAGAATCTACGGTAAGATCAGCTGGAATTGGCTATTCGAATACATTTAAGATCAACCTTGACAGGTTCTAAACAGATGATACTGGGTAGCATTAAGTACCGTTTCCAGAATCCTTCGAGGTCTTGACTACCTTCCAGAGCATGTGACCCCTGTAAGTTTTAAAGTCGAAGAAAGCATATGTGATAGATATAAGTTCAATTAGAATCGCTGGGAATATGAATGCTATATCAGAAGGATATCTCTTCAAATGAGTTTTCATCAGCAAGACCGATTTTTTGATATTCCTTGGAAAATTTAAAATGAGCGAGGAACTTTTCCCAAAGTGTCTTTCCATCTCCATATGGCCAAAGTTTACTCTGATCCTCTGGATAAGAAGATCGTGGAAGGTCTCCGGTACCCAGTTATGTACTATGAAATCATCTGAGTAGAGAACCATAGCTCCATCCCTTTTGGCGGAAAGGCACAAAAACTCATCATCGTTTACGACTGGTGGTAAATTTATAAGAAATTTCGCCGGGATTGCCTGAAACTCTCCTCCTGATTTTACATAAAAATCGTCAGAACTGGTTAGATACGTATCATGTACATTCCACATCACACTGGCAATTTTACTGGCCAGTTTTTCTGACGGCACTGGCAGGACTCTGGGTATTATGATCTCATTTCCCGCTATCTTCCTTTCAATTTTCCTGATGATACCTGGATCAAAGCGAACATCTCCGGATATGAGAAATGCCAGATCACAATCCATATGTTTCAGTGCACTGTTATACGCATTGGTCTTTCCAAGCCTTTCGCTGCAGAGAATCAGATCTATGTTCTTTCCTTCCGCCATATTACGTATTTTAGAGATGTCCAAATCGCCCTCAGCGCAGATGATCATTTTGTCCAGTTGCAGTGCGTCAAAATTTCTTACGTAGAATTC
>JAJZOT010000310.1 GCA_021847855.1 Thermoplasmata archaeon
CTATTCCTTCATACTGGTATATCGTTGCTTATGATGGCAACTACAATGCAACTTATGCGAAAATCAATGTAACGAGGTGACGACAATAAAAGTGGGTTTTATGGTCAATCCTGTGGCTGGCTGCGGGCAGTTGCTAAACCTCAGAGGTTCAGATTCCCTTCCATTTTCCAAGTGTCCGAGATCAGTATCAGCAGAACTTGCAAGAGCTTTCCTCGAAAAGCTTGAGGCTCAAGACGTTGTGTTCTTTACTGCATCAGATGCTATGGGTGAGGATGTCTTCAAGTCGCTTGGCATGAACAACTATGAAGTCATTTACAGATACCAGTCAGATCCAACGGCTGAGGACACTGTCGGCTACATCAGGAAACTTACTGATGCTGATGTCCCCGTTCTAATTTTTTTTGGTGGAGACGGTACAGCCCGGGACATTGTCGATGCGAATTTCACATCTCCGGTAATAGCTGTTCCTGCAGGCACCAAGATGTTCAGTTCAATATTCGCCATCAGCGTGAAGAGGGCGGTACAGATTTTCCAGGATATACTTTCCGGAAGAATTACCGGGTCACACCCGGCAGATGTAATTGATCTGGACGAAAATGCCTATTCTGAGGGTAGAATAGATGTAAGGCTGTACGGAGAACTTCGCGTACCTTCAAGTGACCTCATAGTATCCGAGTCCAAGGCGGAATATACGGACAATCCGATTGAAGGCATTGCAGGCTACATTGTTGACAATTTGGTCAATGATATCAACTACCTCGTCGGCCCAGGTTCCACATGCAAAAGCGCACTCAATTTGCTGGGAATTGAAGGAAGTCTGCTGGGTTTTGATCTATTACGTAACGGAATACTGATAAAGAAAGACCTGTCTGAACAGGAGATATATGAATTATCTATGCCAGTAAAAATTATTATTTCGCCGATCGGGGGCCAGGGATTTCTGATAGGGAGGGGCAATAAGCAGTTATCTTCAAGGGTAATGGATCGCGTAGGTTTTGAGAACTTGATAGTGGTAGCAGGCGAAGATAAAATCCGCGATCTTTCCGGTTTATATGTGGATCTACCGGGACTGTCATCGCAGATACCGGCATTTGTCAAAATTCTTTTTGGATATGGGCGTTTTAAAATGTTTCCAGTCTTTGACTAAAAGACGGTTAATCGGTCATTTTTACGTCAGTTTTTAAAACAGTCGGGAAAACGTATAACTACTTACCTTGTATCATGTGCCATTGAAAAGAAAAGACCAACACAACAGGGCATTTTCTGATCTTACACGAATGGTCAAGAGGGCTCCTCACTGGTCAAATTTTATATTCTTTGTAGCCGTGATATTATCAGTTGATTATTACCTGCTGAGGGAAATTTACCTGATATTGGCCGGAATACTCGGTTCATTCCTTCTGGTAATTGCACTGGACATCCTGTTTGTGAGATTGACCCGGATATATTTCCCAGTCAGGCGGATACTCTACCTGAATTTCATGTCATTCTGGTTTTCATCAATGTTTTTCTGGATAATTTTTATCATCAAGTTATTCCCGGATACTGAAACATTGTTAATGATTTCTATCTCATCTGCTACACTGCTGAGGGTACTAATCTTTTACACATATTATTCCGATCGCCCCTCCAGGTTTTTCATGCCTGCTCTTAATTACACATATGCAGCAATAATTTCGCTTTCTATTATTTATAGAGATGTTATGGTCATTATCCCCTTTATCTTATCCTCTGCAATTTATGTTGCTGGGGGCATAGCCTTTGTCAAGAGTTCAACAAGAGAGTTCTCCAAGGAATACGGGGAAAACGCAACCAAGATAATCCAGATGTTTCTGAATTATAACCACGTTACGGACTACGATGATGTAGGCAATAAATTCTTCAGTAAAATTTACGCACACTCAAGGAGGATTCCTGTTAAGGTGATCGATGTTCTGAGAATCGATAATTCGAGAATGGTTTCAATGGTTTTTCCATATATCCACCCCGGACCGTTTGGAACTCTGGGTTCAAGTGATCTTCCTCTACGGTTACAGCACAGACTTGCCGACCTTGGTACAGATCTTATGGTGTTCCACACAACAACGACAAACAGCAATAATTGCTCAGGTGATTCAGACCTTGACGAGATAGCTAAAGGTATCAGGGAGTGTCTTGAAGGAATGCAATATACTGACACTATGTCGCGTTTCAAGAAAATAAACGTGGGAAGATACTCCATAGGGATGCAGAAATTTGGACGATATGGGTTCGGTGCCATTATACCGGAAAGAGAACCATTTGACGATGTTAAGCTAAAGGAAGGATTAAGGATCATACACCATGTTGAGAGAACTGCATTGAAAGAGTTCGCCGCAGTGGACGCTCAGAATTTCTTTGTAGAAAAAGCACCAGAACTGGATAACTGTGAAGGAATGGAAAAAGCATTCTCCCGTGAACTCAACCGCCTGGAGTCAAAATTTCCTGCGAAAATGGGATACTACCGGATATATGAGCCAATGCCCGGACTGGGAGCAATGGGCATACAAGCGATAGTTACGGAAACTGGCGACAAATTTCAAGCTGTAGTTCTCACTGATTCAAATAACGTCACTCGCGAAGTGGTCGATCTATCAAGGGAAGCAGTGTCCTCTGACGTGAACAGTCTGGAGATATACACCACAGATAATCATTATGTGAATGCCAGCAATCTTGATATAAACCCACTGGGCAGGAATGCTGATCCGGGGATCATATCGGACCTGATTAAGAGAACGGTAATAATGGCCAAGAATGATATCACTCAAGTGCGAATTGGTATGAAAACAGCATTCGTGAAGGTGAAGATGGGTGAAGAGAATACATACGAACGTCTCATAGATTCGGCATTCAACTCTCTAAGGATGGCTAAATACACGATAATCTTGACGATTCCTTCAAGCATTGCCGCATCGATCGCAGTCTTTCGTTTCATCATACCGATTATCTAGTGTTTTATAAGATGTGTAAAATGAAAATAGGACAAATGCGGAATGTCAGCACATGTCTGACATTCTATGTAGGTAAATATGTTCTGCACTGTGTAGATATTGGCTCATGTAAAGAGTTTCCAGAAAAGATTTAAATATATCTAAACTGATTAAACGTTATGGAATTGGTGG
>JAJZOT010000020.1 GCA_021847855.1 Thermoplasmata archaeon
CATGAACATCATGAAAGCAGCAGGATATAGAATATTGGAAAGTGCAATGCCAGGAACAAAACTGATTGCTCCATATATAACAATTGCCATTGAAAAAGAGAATATCATGGTTTCTTTGTAACCCACCCTGTCGGATATTGCACCTCCATAAATATTTACAAAGGCGGCAAGCAGACCTCCAGCGGTAAATATTATCCCATCGTAAAAAAAAGAGATCTTCAGTATTTCATGCATATATAACGCACTGTAAATCCAGATTGACGAATAACCCAGACCCCTTATGGTGGAGGCCCCAGTTACAAGGAAAACATTCCTGGAAGTCATGGCTGCACTGATCTTGCCCTTGCATAAATGCTATTTGCTGTCGCTGTTTCAAAATGTTTTATATCTTCGTAACATGCCATTGTATGTCTGGAGTAAAGATCTGCCAGTTGTGTGGATCTGAATTCTCGTGTGGCAGCATTTTGGGGTGCTGGTGCGATCAGGTGGTTGTCAGTAAACGGAAGAGGGAACTTATCTCCATTGTAGCCTTAGATTGTGTATGCCCCGAATGCCTGAAAAGGAACTGATGCCTGGTTCATCCTTTCAATACTCCCAGAAAGATCTGCGTCTCGTATTCCATGGTCACTTTACCCTGTTTTTCAAATCGTTCAAAAAGCGCTTTCAAACCTGATAATGCGCTTTCATAACCTGTGTCTTTGGGACTGAGGGAATAAGATGTTGAGAGATATCTTCCAATAAGTGCCTCAAGATCCAATTCCTGATTGTTAGATATCTGAAACTTTCCGTAGTCCCTGCCAAAAAAAGAATTAAACGTATCATAGCTGATTCTTGTATTTCCAGTCCCATGATAATTCTTGCTGAATTTCTCGCAAATGTGGTCATAATTCTTACTGAGGCTTTCTTCTGTTTCAGAACGGTTGTTCCATATCAGGGCAACATAACCTCCAGGTTTTAAGATTCTGGCAAATTCCTTCTTTGTCATGACCGGGTCAAACCAGTGAAATGACTGACCCGCTACAATTAAGTCAACGCTATTCTCTTCTAGACCTGTGTCTTCGGCAGTTCCATCAAGGATGAAACAGTTAGAGGATTGTAAATTGTGCTGCAGCAATGCCGTTCGCATATCAGCGTTTGGTTCTATGCAATAAACTGAATTACCATTTTTCAGAAAAAGATCAGATAATATACCCGTGCCTGAACCGATATCTGCAACAACCCAGTATCTACTGAAACCTGCTTCTTCTTTCAATAGATCCAGGATCTTGTTCGGGTATCCGGGTCGATATTTTGCATAATATGAGGCTTTTCCGTCGAACACGTTGTGATTGTTGGACACAATATGTCATGAAAAGAAACTATAAAAAACGGCATGGAAACTTACAATCGCTTCCATCGATTTAAAAAATTAACGAATCCCGGAATCAGTCCCGATCGCTTCTTCTATGATCGTTACTGTACCTTCTGGGACCTCGTGAAACGCCAGATCCTCTGCCACCACTGTTTCCGTAGCGCCTTGGTCCACTGTGTCCACCGGAGGATCTTCCACCATAGTCACCACGGCCCGGACGATCTCCCCTGTTTCCTCTCTGGCCATAAAACTCCGTGGAGCTGACCATCTGGACATTTTCAACATTCTCAAGATCCAGTTCGAGTATCTTCATCTTTACGTTTGCCTTCCTTTTTATATCGGAAATAAGGGACTGTTCCGATGAAGAAATTATTGTGAACGCTCTTCCATCCTTCCCCATTCTTGCAGATCTTCCAACCCTGTGAACATATGAGTTGCCGGTGTCGGGAGCGTCGTAGTTTATGATATCTGTAACATCAGGTATATCAAGACCCCTTGATGCAACGTTGGTTGCAATGAGGAATTGCGATCCTCTCTTGAAATTGCTCAGTGATCTTTCTCTCTCAGCCTGTGTGAGACCTCCGTGCAACAGTATTACGTTAAGATCCATCTGTTTAAGCATGTAGTGTATCTTGTTGGCTGAATCTTTCGTGTTCGTGAATATTATTGCCTTGGCCGGATCATACTGTTCGATATATGCCAGAAGATTTCTGAATTTCTGGTTTCGGCCTGCAACAGCATAATAATGGCTGATACTCTGAACAGTAACCTCTTCCTCCTCACCCACAACAATATTTTCTCTATCTTTTTTCATATGGGTCTTGGCTATACTGAGTATTTCCCTGGGAATTGTTGCAGAAAATAACATTGTCTGCCTTTCTCTTGGCATGTACGATATGATCTCCCTGGCATCGTCTATGAAACCCATATCAAGCATAACATCCGCCTCATCAAGTATGAGGTACTCAATTTTGCTCAGATTCAGGGCATCCCTCGATATAAGGTCAAGTATTCTTCCCGGCGTACCGACAACAATATTTGCACCACGTCTCAGTGCATCAAGCTGGGCATTTATGGATGCCCCACCGTACACTGTAACAACGTGCAGTTTTGCCTCTCTTCCCATCTTATCAGCAACTTCGGCAACCTGCTTTGCAAGTTCCCTGGTAGGGGTTAGAACGATTGCCTTTAGCCCCCGTGTCCCCCATATTTTGTTTATAACTGGTATAAGAAAAGCCCCTGTCTTTCCGGTTCCCGTTTTGGCTCTCACTACTACATCTTTTCCTTGGAGAATCAGGGGTATTGAAACTTCCTGAACCTCTGTGGGGCTGGTAAAATTAATTTTGTTAAGTTGTTCTACCAACCTTTCGTCTATTCCTATTTCTGTAAATGTCGTCACTTAAAACTATCCAATATTGCGGCTAACTAATTTAAGTATTGCATTTATCTTTTTGATGAAATTTCTGATTTTTTCCGGAATTTCGTTGAAGAGAGTCGTTCACAAGAACTGTTTCTATAGGGCTTAACCCATCATGGATCTGTGAGATAGAACTGTACCACGAACGATCCTGTCTCCAGGGTGTCTGGTGAACGTGGAGAAGGAGGGGATGGTGGATCTGGTGGTGGAGGGGGTGAGTTATTGTTCTTTAAATCGCCCATTCCCCCCTGGGGAGGGATATAGAAACCCACATACAGATGCGTACTGGGGCTTACACTGAAACTCCCAACTGTTATGCCCGGATAGTTACCTGTAACAACTGAATTTCCGGAATACAGCGAGAATATGAGGGTGCCAGATGAACCAAATATATTACCGTCTGGAAGTATAGTAAGGGGACTTGTTGAGACTATCATGAACGTATTATTGGCAAATTTACCATCTGTTACATTGATCACAAATACTGAATTCTTCTGAATACTGGAACTAAAATTTATTTCCAGGACATTAACTTCGGTGATTGTTTCATTTGAAATGGTTCCAATCCAGGCAGTCCCCAGATATTTATCTGGGCTCTGGTTCTGTTGTCTCCAGCCAAAAAATTTCGAATTGTTGGCAGTATTGTAATTAGGGCCAGGGTTGATTGTAAATGCATACTGACCCTGTGACACCTGCACTGAAACGTTACCCGTTATAATAACATCTGCAATCGCAACTGCAGGTATCAAAATGGAAATAGCTATGACTGCAACTAAGACCCACTTTCCCTCCACTGCGCATTACCCTGTCTTAACACTTTACTGCATAGTATATCAATATAGATGAATTCATAATATATACCTGCGATTTAGAAAGAACCGAATTTTCAAACCATGCCTTAATCTCATAAAAATTTATAAGGAGTGATCGCTGTGAAAAATTAATTGATTCAAATTTATCTGTTTTCCAGTGAAACAGTAATTGAATGCATTATATCCAGTATTTCGTGGATGTTCAGATGCAAAGCCTGAATGGGGATTGAGTCCCAGAAATTTCCACTTCTGTCCGATATGCTGTTGTTCATTGTCCTCATCTTTCCTGGAATATTTTTTTCAATCTTTTTTATTACTGAACGAGGTACTCTGAACAGCAGAACGAAATCACCTCTCTTGAACATGACTTCATAATGCTTCCCTTTTTCCAGTATTTCCTTCCTGGTAATGCACCTTGAGCACGGACCGAATTTCTCCAGATACATATGGGCAGTAAGTAGAAATGATGAAGCACTTAAGGAACATGATTCACATAATATCACAGTGTCGAACTGCTCAACTTCAATTACATGATTAAAGCTTATATTTTCAGATTTGGCGTATTTTAAAAGGTCCATAAGGTTCATGTCATAAAGGTACCTCAATCTGGGAGTTTCCTTTGTGTATATATCCAGTAGTTTTAACATAAGGAACAGCAATGGCAGAGGATCTGTTACTGCGATTTCTTGAAACTCTAACATTGATTTTTCAATGGCATTTGAATAAGTATCCAGTCTCTTACTCTTATTGTCCGCCCTGGTTCTCTTTGCCTTTTCCACCTTTTCGAGGGTTTTCCTTGATGCCTGAACGGCCCGGTTGTTTTCTTCCATCCATGCATTAAGTTCAGACATCCTGATCAGCGTCATAGGTTGGGATTTACTGTAATGTGGATTATTCACCCTCACGGAGTTTATTGTGCCATTCTCAACAAGACGTTTAACCATAGACCTGTCAAGTTCTGAAAGTTCGGCGGCTTTGGAAATTGTGCGGTATGAATCTGAGAGAGCGATTTTCATCCTTTTAATATCCTGGTCTTTAACTGTAGACCTGATTTCATCCATCTTATTTTCTTTCCAGATTTCAAGAACATTCCGGAAAGAATCGTACCGGAAAGTTTCTCCATTCCAGAAAAACTTGAATGCCTGTTTGAAGCTTTTCTCGTCAGGTTCAACCTTCATTGCTTCCAGAATGGCAAATGTTTTAAGATAAATGTCCTGGTTTTTACTCTGTCTCTTCATTATTATGTAACCTCATGAACAGGAAAGTGACCTTGCCCCTCCCTATCTTACGAAAGGAGCGCCCACTTCAAAGATTGCCTACGGAACTTTATGCGCTTGAATCCTCCATTAGTCGAAGGTACTCCGTCCTTAATACTTAGTATTCTGACTTTACAGATGCAGGCACGCTTGAACCAATTAGCTATCCAGCTGTTTTCACTACCGCCTGACAGCAGACAGATCACAAATCTCAAGGGAATACAAAAGGATTCTCATTAGTCCTTAATCTTGTGAAACTGTGACTCCCCTTGCGAATATTATAACTTTTTAAAGAGTTTAGGTTGCAGTAATCTTGAATGAAAGATAGGAATATTGCAAACTTTCGGATATACTGTAGTTCATGGAGATGTTGTGCTTATGAAACTTTGATTGCAGCATTAATTGAATTACTATGCTCGCATGTCCGTCCAGACTCATTTTACAAACATATTGTCATGGCTGTTTATTGTTTCATAAACCTCTTTTCTGAAGAGATAAGCTTCTGGAGATAATCCATTCTTCAGAGTATTTCTCACCATTGTTCCGCTGAAATGAACTCTATCCCCATCCTTATGGGAACAATCCTGCGAAGTAGCCAGCTGTTCGCATTTCCTGCAGTAGAAAACCTCATCCATATTCATGATATTCATGCCCAGGTCAAATTCCTGGAGATTCTTCTGGGCATCATATGGTCCGTAAAAGTTTCCGACCCCAGCATGATCCCTTCCCACAACAAAATGAGTGCACCCGAAATTCTTTCTCATGATGGCATGTATCATGGCCTCCCTGGGCCCTCCGTATGACATTTCATAGTGAAGTGGGGAAAAGAGGACCCTGTTTGATGGATAATAGTTATTTATGAGGGTCTTGTATGATTCCATAATAACCTCGTCCCTGAAATCACCTGGTTTCTTTTTTCCAATTACAGGATTAATAAAAATGCCATCCGTAACACGAAGTGCAGTCCTCTGCATCTCTTCGTGACCTCTGTGTGGAACATTCCTTGTCTGAAATCCAGTAACTGTTTTCCACCCTCTTCCAAGAAATATCTGCCTTGTGTCCATCGGGAAGAGTGTTTCTTTCATGAAGGGAATCTCTGGAAGGTTAGCTGACTTGATCTCTCCTGCTAGGCACATACCAGTACTTTCCCTTATGTTTCTTACCCCTGGATGTGCTGTTGAGGTTGTTCCAAACACTTTCCGACAGTAACCAACCCTGTCATACCTGTAAATACCCGTTACATTCATAATGGCAATTGTCCTTGATCTGTGGATCAAACTTACATTATCACCCTCTTTTACTTTCCTGAAATCTTTCTCTTCTATGTCCAGTGTGTACGGAATGCTCCATGGAATACCGTTTTCCAGTCTTTGTTCCTCCATAACCGAATGAAGATCATTCTCTCCCATGAACCCCTTTAACGGACTGAGGATTCCTGTTTTCATATTCATTATCCTGACGGCTGTACTGTAACTAACTTCAACTGTATGGTTGGCTTCCGCATCACTGACATCCGGAATATTGACAAGCATCCCGCCATGAGCCGAGAAATTTATATTTGCAGGAGAATTAATCAATTATACCACCAGACTTATTTCCCAGATTGAGACCTGTACTGACCTCTCCTGTCAGATGAAGACCGCACTCCTTTATGCCATCCTCCCACCACCACCTTCCGGATCTCTCGTCTTCATCCTTTCCCACTGCCCTCGTGCATGGCTGGCAGCCTATGCTCTTATAGTTCTTATCAAAGAGAATGTTGTAGGGAACTCTGTGAATCTTCACATATGACCATATTTCATCCCTGGTCCAATCGAGAAGAGGATTGACTTTCAGGACATTGTGATCTCTTACAAACTCAACTTTCCTGGAATTTTTTCTTGCAACAGTCTGTTCTCCCCTTATTCCCGTGATCCAGACTGATCTGTTGCGAAGTATATTTTTAAGTGGGTTTACCTTTCTCACATTACAGCAAAAATGGCGATTATCGATCGAATGATAGAAAAGGTTGATTCCCCTGGAATTGATCATGTCCTCAACCTCTTTTCTTTCAGGGAAATACACCTTTATATCAACACCCATCTCCAATCTTACTTTTTCCATAAGCTGGTACGTTTCATCCGGGAGTCTTCCGGTATCTATGGTCGCAATTTCAACATCAATATTATTTCTGGCAATCATATCCGTGATGACCATGTCCTCCAGCCCCAGACTTGAAGTGAAAACAGCACTTTTTCCATGGTGTTTACCAATTCTTACAAGCATCTCAACCGGATCAAGATCCCGTGATGCCAAATCTTCTTCCATTTGCTGTAATTTTCAATTTATTGAAATAATTATCAGAATGGGAAGTTTTGAACATTTATGGGTAATATAGGGACAATGCGAAAGCAATATGCCAAAGATCTCCTTTATGAATTGTGAAGATCAACAGGCTTGCAGAAAATATAATCAATGACAGAGCATGGAACAGTTCAATGGGAAAAAATATGCTTCTGGACAAACTTTCCTCAGTGGATATGGATGTTATTTCCAGCCTTAGAGAGAGAATTTATGTCATGAAGATAGGTTGGACCACTTCAATGCTCCTGGATGAAAAAACACTGATTGACAGGATAAGAAGATACAGGAACCTCGGAATTGAAGTAAGCCCAGGTGGTACAACACTGGAGATAGCCTATGCAAAAGGTCACCTGGAACGGACTCTCTCCAATCTTCTCCAATATGGTTTTTCTCACCTGGAAATTAGTGAAGGAGTTTTGGACCTTCCGGAATCCCAGAAGAAAAAGATTGTAGATTTTGCAAGATCAAATAACATCCCTTTCACCATGGAGGTTGGAAAAAAGAGCGAAAAAAACCAGCTCAGCCTGGATGAAACCATTGAGGGGGTAAATCGTGATCTGGAATACGAACCTGATGTTGTCATTGTTGAGGGAAGGGAGACTGGAAAGGGTGTAGGTGTGTTCGATATTGAAGGATCTATAAAATGGGACTGGGTAACCAGGCTAGCTGAGAACTTTCCAATGGAGAAACTTATGTTTGAGGCCCCTGCAGAGAGACAGCAGGTCGAGCTTGTGATCAGGATGGGCAACAATGTGAATCTTGGAAACATTGCCCCTGCTAGTCTTGCAGCGCTTGAGACTCAGAGACTGGGACTAAGGGGGGACACATTTGGTATTCCATCGTCCTCCACTTCCGTTGAGGGCCCACCGTCTAACAAATTTATATATTACGTCATTTCGGACCATGGCCCGCTGGATCAGGCGGGAATAATGGATCTTACCGGCCTGAACAGGAAAACTGTTCAGAATGCCTTGAAGGAACTTGTATCAAGTGGAATTGTTAGGGAATCATTTTACAGGAATGATTTGAGAAAACGTATATACACCGCTTCATCGAATCTGAGGTAATATGGTCAAATTCACTGAAACTGTAACATTTGTGTTATTAAATTTAAATTGCGCAAATGTGCCATTAATCACAGCGAGTTTCTGTTAAACACTTCCTCTAGTAGTACTTTGCTTCCGGATTCAGAGAGTTGTATCTGGTACCTTCGTGGAAGACATGTATAAGATTAACGTAGGAAATCAGGGAATTAATCACTACCGCCTGCGTAAGTACCTATCAACTATAATTCACCGCTATGTGGATGAACTCCGTTCTCCATGAGGTCAAAACTCTCTACCCGAGTTATCTTCCTTCACCTCGCAATCCTCCGGTTATAAGCATTATCTTGAATGAAGAGAGTTCTTCTTTATATTATGGTAATTTACAGTTATTTTTTACAATGTTGAATGATTCAATTAGACAGTTATCCAGACTGTCTTACTGTGACAAATAATGTCTAACTTTACATTTAAGGGTATCTTTTAATTTAGAGATTGAACATGATAACATGAGATATATGGCCGACCCTATCCAGTTCACTGAAAGCAAAATTGAAAAGAACCCCGTCTTTCTCCTAGGTAATGAAGCAATTGCCCGTGGCGCAGTCGAAGCTGGAATAGAGTTTGCATCCAGTTATCCGGGTACCCCATCAAGTGAAGTAGGAGACACCCTTTCTCAGGTCGCAGACAAACTGGGGATCAAATTTCTCTATTCAGTAAACGAGAAAGTGGCGCTTGAAAGTGCCTTTGCTGCATCCATCTCAGGAATGAGATCGCTGGTGTTCATGAAGCATGTGGGATTGAATGTTGCTTCGGATCCATTTGTCAGTACTGTCTATACCGGGATAAGGAGTGGGCTGGTGATCATGACAGCGGATGATCCTTCAATGTTCTCTTCTCAGAATGAACAGGATAACAGGCATTACGCTGATCTTGCTCATATTCCAATGATCGAGCCTTCAAATCCCCAGGAGGCAAAAGACTTCATGAAAGAGGCTTTTGAACTTTCAGAAAAGTACCATATTCCAGTTCTGTTCAGGACTACGACAAGAGTCAGCCATATGAGAGGTCTGGTCAATGTTGGAGAAATACCAAAAATAAAAGGGACAAGAAGAATTTTTGAAAGGGAACCAAAAAGATTTGTGAGCCTACCAGTCAATGCAATTGGATTGAAAAAAATGCTCATGGAAAAACTTGGTGAAATTGCAATGGAATCTGACATGTCATCCATGAATAGCGTTTCATCCGACATGATCAGTAAGATTGGTGCAATAACCTCAGGTTCAGCATATAATTCGCTTATGGATGCAGTAGTTTCTCATTCAATTGAGATGGACGTCCTGAAGATCGGGTTCACCAACCCTTTGCCCAAAACGAGGATTGCTGAATTTTTGAGAAAACATGAGAAGGTGGTGGTAGTCGAAGAACTGGATCCTTACATGGAAGAAAAGATCAGGACAATTGCGCAGATGAATGGAATCAGGACCTCCATTTATGGAAAGCTTGATGGCTATTTCCCCCAGCTTTATGAATTGAATCCTGATGCTGTGCTTCAATCCCTGGCAGGAGTTATAAATATACCCGGATATATTCAGCCCAATTCACCAAAAAACGGATCGGATCTCTCACCAAGGCCACCTGTTCTGTGTCCGGGATGTCCTCACAGAGGTACTTACTACGCTGTTAAAAGATCGGTCAGAATGTCGAATATCAAGAAACCAATATATGCATCAGACATAGGTTGTTATTCACTGGGTACATACGATCCCTTTGATGAGGCAGACACCATAATATCAATGGGTTCATCTATTGGTGTCGCAAATGGTTTTTCCATGGTTACTGATCAGAAGGTCATCGCCTTCATAGGAGATTCAACCTTCTACCACTCTGGTATTCCGCCACTTATAAACGCCGTACATAACAACCTGGACATGCTTGTCGTTATAATGGATAATGCCACAACTGCAATGACAGGGCAGCAACCGAATCCAGGGAATGAACTGGATTACGATGGAAAGCCTGTGACGGGAATTCCAATCGAGAATGTAGTCAGGGGAATAGGCGTAAAGAATGTATCCGTAGTTGACCCATATGACCTCAAGGCATCTCTTATAACCATAAACAGATCGTTGCACCAGGCCGGAGTTTCCGTCATCATTTCAAGAAGGGAGTGTGCCATAAATCGTGATAGAAAACTCCGAAAGAAGGGTGAAATTGAGATTTATACGGTTAACCAGGATAAATGTGGCAAATGCATGAATTGTGTGGAGAACTTCTCGTGTCCAGCACTGTTTATAGAAAACGGTGAGATACAGATTAATCCCACGATTTGCGATGGTTGTGGGGTATGTGCTGAGCCACTTGTCTGCCCATTCAAAGCAATAGAGGTGAAGAATTGACATACAATATTCGACTTGCAGGAGTTGGTGGACAGGGGATAGTAACCGCTGGAACCATAATTTCAGAAGCTGCAAAGAGATCAGGACAAAAGGTTATCATGTCAGAGATTCATGGTCTTTCGCAAAGGGGCGGTTCTGTCACAGTCGATGTCAGGATTGGAGATTGTTATGGGTCCATTATCCCGCAGAATTCATGCGATCTCGTTATTGGGCTTGAATTAATGGAAACATTTCGTGCAATTGAATCCCTGGGGAACGTTGGAACAGCACTTATGAGCACAGAGAAAATCAATCCAATTTCCCTGAGCATGCATAGGAAAGAATATCCCTGTTTTGAGGACCTGATGGAAAAATATAGCATGGGAACAAAGATATACCCTGTCGAGGCCGGAGAGATAGCAATGGAGGCTGGATCTTCAAAAGCGGTCAACATAGTAATGATTGGTGTAGCACTTGGTTTCAATCTATTTCCCATGAACACCAGTGAAGTTGTTCATGTTTTGAAAGATACATTCCCAGAGAAAAAACTCAGCATTAACATGAAAGCACTTGAGCTTGGAATTGCTTGGTCTGGACGTATGAAAACCCATGTTCACGAAAATTCTACGGTGCCAAACAGAAATTCTTAACTTTACTGAGAATCGACGCTTATTGATTCCTTTAAAAACTTATATAGTCTATGATAACGATAGCATTATATACACATAATATATACATTATTAACAATGAAAGCTGAAGAAGTCCTGAACCTGTTACAGATATCCAGGAAGACGCTTCATGTCTATGCACATGATGGC
>JAJZOT010000311.1 GCA_021847855.1 Thermoplasmata archaeon
TGGGACGATGTCCTCATATCTAAAAGCGGAGCATTTCTTTATCAACGGTCAGGGAATAATCCCCCCATAGGTGATCAGGTTGAAAGTATCAGTAATTGGGCTTGGATATGTAGGACTGCCCCTCTCTTCTCTTATCGCCCGCAACTTTGAGGTTATAGGGTTTGAAGTAGAAAAAAACAAGGTAGCCATGATTGCTCGTGGACAGGTTCCAATTGACGAACCTGGCCTCCACGATATTTTAACCGAATCATTGAAGAGCCGGAAATTACAGGTCACCTCGGACCCGACCAAACTGAGAGAGACCAGTGTAAAGATTATAACTGTGGGGACCCCATTCAATGAAAAGAGTGATTCTGTGGATTATGGCCAACTGGAAAGTTCGCTTGACCTAATTATCCCAAACCTAAACATTGGGGATGTGGTAATACTCAAGTCGACGGTTCCGCCGGGTACAACGATGGGGCTGGTGAAAAATAGAATAGAGTCCTCAGGCTTGAAGGTTCCACAAGAAATAGGATTAGTGTTCTCACCTGAAAGAATGGTCGAGGGACAAGCGGTAAAGGATTTTCAAGTTCTTCCAAAGATAATTGGTGCATCTGACGAGAGATCCGGTTCCATCGCTGAACAGGTTATCGGGAGCCTTGGAGGAAAGATTATTAGGGTCTCAAACCCTGAAACTGCGGAAACTATAAAGATGGTGGATAACTATTCACGCTACGTATTTCTGGGCCTGACTAATGAACTTGCCTTGGTCTGCGAGAGAATTGGAGTAGACGTCCTTGAGGTCATTAAATCGGCCAAGGACAATTATCCCAGAAATTCCGGGCTTCTGCTTCCTGGTCCCGGGGTAGGAGGTTCGTGCTTGAACAAGGATCCATTTATCCTCCGTGGAATAGTGAGAAAATCTGGCGAAGAACTGGAAATGGTGAAGTCTGCACAGAAGGTGAATTTGCGTATTCCTTTCCATGTGGCAGAACTCGTATCGAGGTTTAGGCCAAAAGGGCAAGTTACTCTGCTAGGAGTTGCTTTTAAGGGAGATACTGATGATACTAGATTTGCCCCATCTCTAACTATAAAGGACGAACTGGTTAAGAGGAGGAAATACGGTGTTCGAATGACTGACCCTTATGTCGTCGGAGACGGGATTAGCAGGGACTTATATGAATCGTGCACCGGTTCTAGTATTATTGTAATATTGACCGATCATTCCTGTTACAAGGACATAGATCTCCCTAGGATTAAGTCACTTGCAGCAGAATATCCGATGATCTTGGATACCAGAGGAATCATTGATAGGGCCAAAGCAGAAGAAGCTGGATTTGAATATCATGGATTGGGAAGACTATGACAAACGTCCTGGTTGCGGGAGGAGCTGGATTTCTTGGGTCACACCTAACAGAGTTGTTGTTAAAAAGAGGGTATAGTGTCACTGTTGTCGATGACCTGTCTAGCGGACTGGAATCAAACCTCTCTGGTGTTATGTCTGATATTGAGTTTGTCAGGAAAGATATTTCAGAGTTTAACAGTTCGAAGAAATTCGACATTATCATAAATCTGGCCAGCAGGGCAAGCAGGGTGGAGTGGGAAACGCTCCCAGTAGAGGTTGCATTGTCGAATTCTATCGGTAACAACAATCTTATCAAACTTGCCCTAAAAAATAAAGCACTCTATGTTTATGCCTCCAGTTCAGAAATCTATGGAAATCCAGAAGTTGTACCGACTCCAGAGTCATATATAGGAAGGGTGAGTACTACCGGCTCCCGCTCACCGTACGATGAAGGGAAACGCTTTGGAGAAGCCCTTGTGAAATCGTATGAAAGAGAGTACAAACTCAGGAACTTAATCATACGATTCTTTAACACCTATGGCCAAAGGATGAGGGGCGGTGAATTCTACGGCCGGGTAATAGACAGGTTCATTCAACAGGCCATTGCTGGAGTTCCAATTACAGTATATGGGGACGGCACTCAGACAAGGTCATTTACGTATGTTTCCGACAGCATAGAAGCTCTGTTTTCTTTGATCAAGTCTGGCAAGGAAGGCGAGATTTACAATGTTGGAAATGACACGGAGATCACTGTAATTGAACTTGCGAGAATGGTGAAAAAACTGTGCAGTTCAGATTCACCTATTGAGTTTTATCCGCTCCCGGACGATGACCCTCTAAGGAGGGCTGCAGATATTTCAAAATTGAGGAAACTTGGGTTCGAACACAAAGTCAGCATTTTGGAGGGCATAAGTAAAACGATTCACTCTGTTAGGGACTCCAAAAATTAATTTATGCCCATGGACAATGTCCAGCCATGGAGAGAGTTTTAGTGACCGGTGGGCTTGGGTTTATCGGCAGCCACACAGTTGACAAACTCATCGAATCCGGTTATAGCGTGACTGTCCTCGATAACCTTGAGAGACAGGTACATCTCGGAAAGATGCCAGAATACAAAAATCCTAAAGCTGATTACATCATTGGAGATGTTAGATTCCAAAAACACTGGAAAAAGGCATTGAAAAATGTGGATTACATTATACATCTGGCAGGAGCAGTTGGTACTGGTCAGAGCTTCTGGCAACCAAGGAAATATCTTTCCGTGAATTCAATCGGTACCGCCAATCTTTATGAAATATTGGAAAATGACAAGAATATCAAAGGGAGGATTAAGAAAATTATTGTCGCTTCCTCCAAGAGTATTGATGGCGAGGGTGCCTACAGGTGTGAGACACATGGTATAGTTTTCCCGGAGAGCAGAAAGATAGAGGACCTGGTTTCACACAGGTGGGATCCATTGTGCCCTCAATGTGGAAAACCAATGGCGCCGGTACCGATGCAGGAAACAAAGCCTGTTCAAAATCCAAACCCATATTCATTGAGCAAGTATTCTACTGAGATATTGGCTCTGCAGTACTCAAAGGTTCTAAATATTCCGACCGTTGCATTTCGCTACTTTAACGTTTATGGCCCAAGACAGAGTCTTAGCAATCCGTATACCGGCGTGCTTGCTATATTTCTTTCCAGACTTAAGAATGGAAACAGGCCAGTGCTTTTCGAGGACGGACTGCAGCTCAGAGACTATGTTTACGTTGAGGATGTTGCTAGCCTTAATGTCAAAGCACTTAAGAATGGATCAGGAAGCTATAA
>JAJZOT010000312.1 GCA_021847855.1 Thermoplasmata archaeon
AGGGACTATTTCAATGGCCAATGCAGGACCGAACACCGGAGGCAGCCAATTTTTCATTAATGTGGTAGATAACAATTTTCTCGACACAAAGCACCCGGTCTTTGGGAAAGTTACCGAAGGGATGGAAATCGCTGATTCTATAAGTAAAGTGAAAAGGGATCGCAACGACAGACCAGTCACAAAAGTCACAATAAATAAGGCGTTGTACCACAGCTAAATTTAGTTGCGTGATTGGAGGCAGGTAGGTACCTTAGACCTCCCTGAATACCTTCCAGCCACAATTTTATATTTTATTGGATATTATATTTTGAAAACCGTTTCAGCCTGATAATCTTGTCTAAGGTGTTTTTCAGCCAGGGCTAGAATCATACTTAGAATAAGCAAGACTATTCCTACAACGAGCCACATTTGCACAAATGAACTGCTGAAATCCGCAATAAATCCCGCCAGGGGAGTTCCGACTATGGCCCCAGTGTACAATATAGTAAGGCTGAGACCGCTGAAAATTCCCACTTTCCCCTTTGGTGCCACCTCAGATATTATCGTTACATATGTACTGTTCCACGCCACAGTAGTCATTCCCAGCAAAAGTGCAAGAGGAATCGCCAAGTATATGTTATCGGCTGACAGCGGGATCAGCGTCACGAACACTCCTGAAAGGAACACTATCAGGGAGAATATTCTAATCAGGTTCCCCCCAAGTATCCATTTATTTGAGAATGTCCACATTATTCTGCCGGTTATTGAACCGAATAGGAGTGTCGCTAGCATGATTTCAGCGACTGGAACGCTTATTCCTTGGGTTTCATTGAAAATAACATAATATGAAAGCACTGTCTGTTGACTCCACGCAAGAAATGCAGCAGCAACGCTGATAGCTATTAGTGTTCTGTTGTGAAATACGTTTTTCAGTTCTTCCCTGGAGATTACTGATTTAACTGTTGGCTGAGGATTGGAATCTCTTCTGAAGATCATGGAGAATAATGCAACCATGGATACGATCAAAATAACGAGGTAAGATGCTCCAACAGAGAAATGAGTTGCAACAAACGGAAGTAAAATAGCGGAAAATATCGCACCCACGGGAACACCGGTCTGCTTGATTCCCATTGCCCTCACGTGATTTGGTGAATAATTATACATGATCGAGGTGTTGGTGGAGGGTGTGACCATGCCGTACCCCGCCCCGAGTATGACGTATGCCAGCAGAATCATATAATAACTGCTCGCGAAGAAGGCGGTGAAAGATGCAATTACAAAAGATGCGAAAGATATTGCCAGAGTTTTTCTGGCCCCAATCCGATCTACGAGTATCCCGGAAAGGAAAGATGTGCAGATCGTACCGATAAATGTAAAACTGGTGATGAGACCAACCTGCGCTGCGTTCAGTAGAAAATTGGCTTTCAAGAAGATATTTAATGGTGCATATGATGATATATTGAAACTGCCTGCTGCTTGCAGAATCATCATCTGCAGGTATATCGGTATACCCTGAATTTTTCGGGAACCCATCTTTTGATTACTCGATTTTATCTCTGGCTTAAAGTTCTCTATTTGAGGAGCTGGGTGAATCCGAGGAAACGATGATAAAATTATGCTCTGAAGACCGATTGGATTGATGAAACGATATTGCCGAACAAGAGATCGTATCTGAAGGTGTAATTACGTTGTTCACCTCATTTTCTCATTTTTCAATGTGACCGCAAGACTGAGATACCATTTGATGAATGAAGTGTCATGGTAATAGAGTATAACGGTACAATATATGGTGAAACCCCGGAATCGACATATTTAGAGGCCTATAACAAGGGAAGAAAGGAGCAACTTGAGCAAGATGTGGAGATGATACGCGGAGTAGCGTTCAGAAGTGAGAATTTTGAAGACTTCAAGCAGCTCTTGCGTGATGAAATAAGGAAGGTAGACACGAGAACATGGTTCTAAAGTGATCTGGCTTACTGGAATTTCTATCCTTTGAGTCGCTCAATCAATTCGCTTGCTTCCTTGATAGTCAACTCATCAAAACTTTTCTTTTTGATTCCAGAAAGGAAGTTCTTGGCAGTCTCCAAGCGAACATCAGTGTCCTGAAGGTTCTTGATGAACTGTATCTGCTTCTTTGTGGCGTGAGTTACGGTGGCATTTGCAACGGGATCACCCCTAATTTTCGTCAAGCTATCGATCAGTTCCGAAGCCTCGGACATTGTAAGATGGTTGATGGAACTCTTCCCGTGACTGGAAAGATACTTCGAGGTTGATTCCACTCTTTCCTCGGAATCCTGCATTTTACTAATGAAGTTGATCTGCTTTCCCGTAGCCTCCGGGGAACTTGATTTTTCACCCTTGACTTCTATCTTCTTCATCGAGTCAATGGCCTCCGACGCTTCACGGAGAGTCAGTTCGTCGACATTCGCTTTACCCTTGCTTTTCAGGAAAACCTGTAATTTTTCTTCCCTCAGTTCACTACTTTCCTGAAGCTTCTTTATAAAATTGATCTGGTTTTTTGTTATGCCTGTTTCTGCCATCTTCTACCGATCCTATCGTTTCATCCTAGATAACTTATCAATCTTTCCATGTCAAATTCGGGAATACAGAATAGTTTGCGCATGAAGTTCTCAATCATTTACTGGATCAGTGAACTCTACCCGTCGCCTTGCTTAACGTTTTATCCCATCTGTCGGAAGTCTGGATTCAACCCACTCCTTTATCCCACCTTCGTAGGCGGCAGCGTTCAGTCCTCTTTCAATCAGAATAGCAGCGGCTTTCTTTGAGGCATTGCAGGAGGAACTGGCACAATAAGTTATTACTTTCTTTCTTCGATCAAGTTGTTTCCAACCATCGCCCTCTATTTGATCAAAAGGTATTGATATGGATCCCCGGATGTGCACGTCGTCGTACGCGCTTTTAGCCAAGACGTTAACAATTACCGCATCGCCGTTCTTTATGTGTTTCAGAACATCGTCTTTGGTTACTATTTCTACATGATCCTGCATAAAATGCGAAATCACCTTCATATTTAAACATGATTATAGTATTTCAAATGCAATAGCCGAGGGATTAAACTCCGGGGGTGTAACTGTTCAGAAGATGGATTATGGTTCCCGCTATATTGAAGACCTGAAAACTGC
>JAJZOT010000313.1 GCA_021847855.1 Thermoplasmata archaeon
CCGGGAGTGTTCATATCTATGATCACGGCACGCGTGTTTGAGCTGGTAACCGAAGCAAGCTGACTGGAAATGAAATGTGAAGAACCTGGATCAATCTGTTCATGGAGGTTCAATACCAATACATTCTGTCCACTGCTTGCGGAAGAATTACCGGGCACTGCCAGCAGCGTGAACAGAGCCATCAGCATGATTATTGCAATGGCTGCCTTTTTCATGGTATCGTTATTTTATATTCGGGTATTTATTTTTCTATACAGGCAAAGAATCATTTTAATGAAAGTTAAGATAGGGTTGATCGATGCAAAGAATCCGTATCATTGATCTGGGAGATCTTGAGCATGGCAAAACTGTGGAATTGTGTGGGTGGGTACAGGATATCCGCAAACTCAAGAATGTCGCTTTTCTTGTTATGAGAGATCATACTGGAACAGTACAGGCAACCCTGAAACCCAATGTGATCGGAAATTATGATGATTTAACGCAGTTAAACAGAGAATCTGTAGTTAAGGTAACCGGCCTGGTCGACAGGAAATCCGGAGCCAAGAGCGGAATAGAGATCCAGGCTCAGAACGTATCTGTACTTAACAGATCTTCTGCTCCCCTGCCTCTCGGCATAAATGATCCTGTGGAAGCGGACCTGGACACCAGGCTGAACAACAGGTATCTCGATCTCAGGAAACCTGAGAAAAATCTGATATTCCGTGTGGAGAGTTCTATTCTCTGGGGCATGAGGAAGTATCTCATGAGCCAGGGCTTTGTGGAAGTGCACACCCCGAAAATTGTGGCATCCGCGACAGAAGGAGGCGCTGATCTTTTCAGGGTGCAATACTTTGAAAAACAGACTTACCTGAATCAAAGTCCGCAATTATACAAAGAAATCCTTATGGCTTCCGGAATGGACAGGGTATTTGAAGTGGGGCCAGCATTTCGTGCAGAGGAACACAATACTGTACGCCATCTTAACGAGTTCACATCGGTGGATATAGAGATGAGTTTTGCGGATCATAACGATGCAATGACTATGCTTGAGAATGCAGTTAGATCAGGAATTGAGGAAGTTGTTTCCAAGCATTCACAATCAATGGAAGAAATTGGAAAGAAGCTGACTATCCCTGAGGTCCCTTTTCCCAGAATAACCTACAGTGACTGTATAAAAATTGTGGAAAAGGCTGGATTCACCTTCAATTTCGGCGAAGATTTTGGAACCGACCAGCTAAAAGAGATCGGAAAGCATTTTCCCGGCTTCTATTTCATAACAGACTGGCCAGCCAGTGTCAGACCGTTTTACACCATGCCTAAACCAGAAGACCCGAAACTTACCAACTCTTATGATCTTCAATATGGTGAGAAGGAGATAACATCCGGTGCCCAGAGGGTACACGATCCTGAATTGCTTGAAAAAAGATTCAAGGAAAAAGGTTTGAACCCCTCAGACTTTGAGTTTTATATCAAGTCTTTCAGGTACGGTATGCCCCCTCATGCCGGTTGGGGGCTTGGCCTAGAGAGGCTGACTATGATTCTCCTTGACATTCCGAACATAAGGGAAGTTACATTATTTCCGAGGGACAGACTGAGAGTTGTTCCCTGAAAATTTCTTTCTTTTTTCACCCTCTCCGAATACAGTTTCTTCAAACTCTTCGTAACTGGCGATTTCTAGGTCATCTCTTGAAAATTTCTTTTTAGACATTATGACCGATCTGATTAGTATTTACGGAATATATAAACATTTCCTGCGTAATTCCGTTATAATTTCGAGAAATTTAAAAGTAAAATATCCCACTATTACCTTATGCTTAACATGAGTGAAGCGTCGACAATTAAGAAAGTGGCAGTTATCGGTGCCGGAAATATGGGTGCGGCCATTGCTGAAGTGATGGCTTATAATGGCATCAGTGTAATGTTGAAAGATCAGGATCAGTCGCTGGTCGATTCCGGGATGAAGAGAATAGAGAAGTTCATCAGGAGCCAGGTTTCTTTTGAGGAAAAGAGAGCACAGAAAGAAATAGACCGAATTGAGAAACTTGGTATCACCCTGAACCCGGATCAGAAGGACGGCTTAATAAGCAGACTGAAGCCGGCAATTACTGGAAACAATATCCATGAGGTACTTGGAAGAGTGAAACCTGTTCTTGACTATGAAGACCTTAACGGAGTCGATCTTGTCATAGAAGCAGTGTTTGAGAAAGAAGAGATAAAAAAGAAGGTTTTCAGTGACCTGTCACGACATATTTCTACCGAGGCAATTGTGGCTTCCAATACCTCTTCTCTGAGCATAACGTCACTTGCAACTGCACTTGAGGTGCCTTCACGAGCAATAATTGCACATTTCTTCAATCCGCCGTATACACTGCCGCTGGTGGAAATAGTTCCTGCAATCCAGACTTCCCGGGATGTTGTTGAAAAGTTGTCTGGATTCATAGGAGGATTGAAAAATCACAGGCAGCAGATGGTGCCCATAGTGGTAAAAGAGGTTCCCGGATTTGTCGTCAACAGGATACTGGTCCCGATGATAAACGAGGCAGTATTTCTTCTTGATGAGGGTGTTGCATCAAGGGAAGATATTGACCGGGCAATGAAACTGGGCGCAGGTATGCCAATGGGACCTCTGGAACTTGCCGATATGATCGGGCTTGACGTGACGCTTGATGTGTGCAGAATATTCCATGAACATTATGGAGATTCAAAGTACAGGCCGTCAGTCCTTCTGAAGAAAATGGTGGATGCCGGCATGCTGGGAAAGAAGAGTGGCAGAGGTTTCTACCAGTATTAGATTTATTTAAGCTGCTTAACGTCTCTCTGATGCCTATTCAGCAGGACTATTGTCGGAGTGACGGCATATTTTGATTTTGATATTCTTGATATTGAAATCAGAGCGGTTCTTTTTACATTATTTGTGAAGAATTTATCAATCTCCTTCAGGAGAGATTTGTTGACTTTCAGCTCCACGTAAATGGGGTTTCCCATGTGATACCATGTAGCTATTATTGAGTCTCCATCCGCTCCTTCAATGTCTTCACGGTCCACTTCAAAATCAAATCTCTGTCCGACTTCAATTTTCAATTCGGATACCTATCGAGATCAGTAATGTTTGTAATATAAATCCTACTATTGATCAACAGATC
>JAJZOT010000314.1 GCA_021847855.1 Thermoplasmata archaeon
AAATATGCTGATATGTCCGGGACAGTTCATGGGCTTAACACCATAGCTGTCTCCATCCTCCAGTGTGAAAACATACATGTTCGGTTTGTATTTTGCATAGTGTCCGGACTGCTTCCATATTACATCTCGGAATATGTGGGGTGTCCAGACCTCCTGCCATCCTCTCTGGCCGTTTTTTTCCTTCATGAAGGCCATAAGTTCGCTTCGGACTATTGATCCGCTGGGTGTGTAGAGGGGGAAGCCAGGTGCTCTTTCGGTATTGAAAACGAACAGATCCATCTCCGTACCAAGTTTACGGTGATCCCGCTTCAACGCTTCTTCTCTGTTCAACATGTATTTCTTGAGACTCTTCTCATCAGGAAACGCTGTACCGTATATCCTTACCATAGGTGCATTCTTTTCATCACCCCTGTAATGGGTGGATGCAAGAGAGATGATCTTCACGGCTTTCAGGTATCCTGTGGATGGAACATGAGGTCCTGTGCAGAAATCGTAAAAATCACCCTGTCTGTATATGGAGGACCTTCCACCCTCAGGAACATTGTCCTTTATCTTGTCAATCTTGTATGGATTGTTTGAGAACAATGAAATAAGCTCACTTTTCTCATACTCCTCCCTGATAATGGGATAGTTCTTTCCGGCAATTTCCCGCATCTTTTCCTCAATGGACGGAAACTGGTCAGACGATATGGGTCTCATGTCAAAATCATAATAGAAACCATCCTCTGTAGCAGGGCCAGCATTTGGCCTTGAATCAGGATAAAGTGAGGTTATTACATGTGCTAGCAGATGTGCCGCAGAATGTCTTAATATCTTCAGGCCATCATCCGAATCAAGATAGACTGCCTGGAATTCAACATCAGAATCCGCTACCTGCCTGAGATCGTGAAGTCTGTTTCCAGTCTTTACGGCTATAATGTTGCCGGATGGTCTATCGCCCAGGGCTTCAAGGTACGTATGGCCCTTCAGAGCGCTGTAAATCTTCTTATGTTCATGTTCAGCCATTATTCCCAGAATTCTAAAGAATATTTAAGATAGTCGAAAAAATTCATGTGGATGTGGTTCAGATCTGTGGCAATTGAACTCGCGTAAATGTTCCGTCATCAATCATCCTGCTGAGAGTCTGAATATCAGTGTATGGCGGTCTATCAGCGGTCAATCTGGCAACTTTCTTCCTGATCTCCGTGTAAAGCTTCCTCACAACAGGAGACGGTTCGTCAGAAGCAAATTCGAGTGACTGTGATCCCAGCAGAAATTCTACTGACACAATCTGCTTGACATTTTCAACAATTTCAGAAAGTTTTATTGCAGCGTTTGTACCCATGCTCACATGATCCTCCTGATTGGCTGAAGTAGGAATGCTGTCCGCCGATGATGGAAAGCAGAGAGTTTTATTTCGGTTGCACAGGGCTGCTGCCGTATATTGTGGGATCATGTAACCGGAATTGAGGCCGCTGTTCTCAACAAGAAAGGGAGGAAGTCCACTGAGATTCTCATCTGTTATTCTTGCTAGCCTCCTTTCAATCATGTTTCCAAGGTCAGTCATTGCAATGGCAACAAAATCAGATACAAGTGCAACTGGCTCACCGTGAAAATTTCCTACAGATATAACCTCATCATCTCCCACAAGAGGATTATCTGTGGCGGAGTTTATCTCGGTGGTTAAAACGGATTGAGCATATTTTAGGGTATCAAGGACTGCTCCATATACCTGTGGAATGCATCTCAGGGAATAGGGGTCCTGAACTTTATCCTTGGTGGATTTTTCTATGATCCTGCTTCCATCAATCAACTTGAGGAAATTTCTGGCAATTGCTATCTGACCCTTATGTGGTCTTGATTCCACCGCCCATGGGGTATATGCTCTCCTGGTTCCCTTCAGCCCTTCAAATGATATTGCAGCAGAAAGTATTGCATTTCTCAATACATCCATTGATCTATGCAGGTTAACAGCAAGTATTCCGGAAATTGTGGAAGTGCCGTTTATGAAGGCAACTCCCTCCTTCTCAAGGAAGGAGTACGGTTTCAGGCCGGTCTCCTCCAGCGCCTGTGAGGCTGCCATAATTTTCCCATTGAAGAATACCTCTCCCTCTCCCATGAGTGTAAGGGCCACATGGGCCAGTGGTGCAAGATCACCGCTAGCACCAACTGAACCGTACCTGGGAACGAATGGTGTTATGTCACGGTTGATGAATTCCATTGCGTGTGCTATCAGTTCAGGTGAAACCGCAGAGTAACCCTTGCAGAGACTGTTTAACCTCACAACCATCATTGCCCGTACATACTCTCTCTCCAGTGGATGTCCAGTTCCAGATGAATGGCTTCTGATGAGGTTTTTCTGCAGATCCAGCACATCGGATTGGGATATCCGTACGTTGAGAAGGCTTCCGAACCCTGTATTGACACCATAAATCACACCACCCTTGTTTACAAGCTCCTTAAGTTTTTTCTGGCTTTTAACAACACATTTAACGACTTCGTCAGAGACTCCAATTTTCTCATTCTTTACTGCTACTGCGTAAACATCCTCAATTTTCAGGTTATTTCCATCAATAAATATCAAAACAGATCAGAGGGAAATATATTCTATCCTAAAACACATTTCTTTGTAAATCCAGAGGGGGATGGGAACCAAATTTTCATTTTCTTGCAGATATTTCTAAAATCTCATGGAGTGCAGGTGCCGGGATTTGGACCCGGGTTGAAAGCTTGGAAGGCTCTCGTGCTGACCAGACTACACTACACCTGCCCTTGGGTTGGAGATCATTTGGTTTTTAATTAACTTTCCATCAGGAGACTGAAATTACCAGCTCATCTGATCCACTTCTGCCATAGCTGTTCCAATCAAGGTATATATCATATGTTGTCCCTGCATTGCCTGAGAGATTGAAATATAAATAATTATTATGCAAATTGGAACCGCCGGGAAGCGGTACAGGGGTCCCTCCTGCAGGCGTATAATTAACATACACATTGGAATTGTTAAGTGGGTGTATATAATATGCATATATCTTGTAACTGATAGGGCCTGTAGAAATACTGTAAACCCCGCCATGAGAAGATACAGCAGTCCACGTTCCAGAATTATTGTATTCCAGATTTGTAAACTGTGGACCGG
>JAJZOT010000315.1 GCA_021847855.1 Thermoplasmata archaeon
CATATTCTTCCGTAATGGATGTGTTTTCAGATAGTCATTGCAAAAATCTTATTCCCACTCATCTTACGCAAAAGTCCTTCGACCTTGTCATGGAACAATCAAAAAAAAGTGCACAGATAATTGCTCCTGTGGCAGACATAACAGTCTGATCCAACCTATAAATAAAGACGCATTATGAAACCTCACCGTCATCTGGAAAACCAATGAATTCAGTTTTTGGATGATAGTGAATCCAATGTTTTGAAACCGCAATTAAGGTCAGAGTGACCTTCCTTTTTCGCTATGCTGAAAACCATGGTGTTGTCAGGTTCAAAGAACATAATCGAGACAGGAAGATTTGTTCCATCGTTCAGGATGTGTCAAAAGTGCGCGTATATCTTCAACATGGAACTCAGTGAAAGAACACAGACATGCTCGAAATGCAACACCATGCATGTCTGGAAACTGAAGACAGCAATAAAGCGATTAGCGTATTCACAGACAGTGGAGAATCCTTGAATACGAAAGCAATCATCAGTGGAATTGTCGTTCACATGAGTTAAAAACGGAACTGTCAAGGTAGCATAAATATAGATAAATTTGGATTAAACCAGTGGGTTCAGATCAGTCGTATGAACGATCCTGCCTGAAATTATGGTAGTTTGAGTAATATTCCTCTCCTTTCTGGGAGAGTGTATTCTCCGAGGACAGTGCAGCTCCCATATTTCCGTAATACTTCTTTATTTTTTCTTCCACAGGCAGATAGGTCTTCAAAGCCTCAAGTACATCGCTTTTTTCAATAAGATTTCTCTCATCACCCACTGCAATATCGCCTGAAGCTCTTACAAGCCCTCCAAGTTCCCGAAGTCTCAGGGTAAGGGCGTTCTCTTTGCGGTCTATTTCACCCGCACGGCGTTTGCCCTCCTCAACTATGAGATTTGCAGCCTCAATGGACATCTGCGGTATCTTTCCGTCCATTATGATCTCCTGCGCAATGAACTGAAGATATTTCATCCTATTTGCAGGATTATCCGGCATTGTTACCTGCATGAGTATCTCGTAACCACTTCCTACAATCCTTGATCTCAGCGGGCTGAGAATATATTGAAGATCATTGATGTTGCAGGCCGCAACAAGTATGAAATCAGCAGGTACGTTATCAACCCTTACACTGGCCCCGGCGCTCTGCGGATTTCTTCCAGTGATGGGAAAGTGTCTCTCCTGCATCGCTGTCAGTATAAATCTCTGAAGGTTGCCAAGATGTGAAATCTCGTCTATGAAAAGGACCCCCTCGTGTGCTTCATGCACAGACCCGGCTATAACCCTCTCGTAAGGAAGTGTTCCAAGCTGGGGATGACCACCATAGGGATCATGCCTGACATCTCCAAGAAGTTCCGTTTCGCTCGCTCCGGTTGCAAGTATGAAAGGTTTCCTGTCAATAGGGACAATGATCTTGCTGGGACTCTTTTTCTCTATTTTTCTTCTTCTTTCGAGAGTTTTTTCATCCAGGACCCTGATTCGATCGTTATATCTTTCATAGACTATGACCTCCTCTCTTTCCCCTATCTTTCTCGTTGAGGTTACTTTTTCTGTATTGTTCTGGACTCCAAATGCAGCACCGATTACATTGAATACATCTCCAAATGGTCCCTGTGTCACATTCTGAACCTTGGGGTTGTTGCAGTTGGGGCAGGTATTTTCTGCAGAGGATGAATAGAAACCACATTTCTGGCACCTGAAACCGAGTCTTTCGGCAACTGATACCGGAACATCCTTTGGGTCAAGGAGTTCACCCTCAACCATATTCATCTCCTCTTTTTCCTGAACAATCTGCACCCTGCTTTTTACCTCTATAAATGGCCTTTCAGGATACTGAGGGTTGTGGACAACTCTTATCTCCTCCTTAGGTTGGGGTATATAGAATGATATGGACTGAGCTATCATTGATTTACCTACACCAGGTGGACCGACAAGTAGAAGATGCCTGCGTTGCTTTGCGGCTATCTTGGCCATTTTTACGGCCTCATCCTGGCCTATAACCATCTCCAGAGGATTCTTTGGAATCTTGATGTACGAAGTATCCGGCAGATTCTTCAGGTCTATGCCTGCATATGGTGTTCCCATGAAACCACTCTGACCTCCGCAGGCTTCTTAGTCACGTGTCCCATTTTTGCCCCGTAAATGTTTTTGATTCCTGCCTGAAACGCTGTGTCTATGAGTCTTTGTGAAATGACTCCACCAGTTATTATTGCCTTTCCGTCCTTGATTTCTGGTATTTTCTCAACAGTTTCAGATATGGAGAGTGTGGCAATTGCCTTACCATCTTCCCCATATACTTCGGTGAGTTTGCTCTCATTAAGTATGGTTCCCTTTTTCTCTATTGCTTTTGGATTCTGAAGGTCCACAAAACCAGGTACATCTTCAACCTCGACTTTCTGTGGCTCAGGTTCGGGTTCTCTCTCCTCTTTCCTTTCCTCGCGTCTCTGTTCTCTTCTCTCTTCCTGTCTATCCCTTCTGTCTGGTTTTGGTTCATCCACCGGCATATCTGGCTGTTTCTTTCCATTTTTGCCAGATTCCGTTGCATTCTTCTGAACAAGTTCCTTGAGTTCCTCACTCATTCCTCTCATTGAAAGATATTGCTCTACAGGGGTCTTGTACCTTAAGGCTTTAACAATCTGCTTATATGTGAGTTCTTCAACCTCTGTTCCTGGAGGAGCCCTGGAGACAAAATCTATCTCCGCAACCTGGAGCATCTCCTTCAAAATGAGGTCTCCACCCCTGTCACCATCAAGAAAAACAGTTACAGTTCTCTCCTTTGAAAGCTTCTGGACAGTCTTTGGTATGTTTGTTCCCTGCACAGCTATTGTATTCTTTATACCATACCTTAAAAGATTAAGAACATCGCTTCTGCCTTCCACAACAATTATTGAATCCGAATCCTTTATGGCAGGACCTGCTGGAAGCCTTTCCTCTCCATAGGAGATGATCTCTCCTTTCTCAACCTCTTCCCTAACTGAGTTTACAATGCTCTCACTGACGCTCTTGCCGCTCTCGCTCATCTTTTTGTAAAGCGCTTCAGCCCTCTCTACGATCTTGTGTCTCTTCTGTATTCTGACATCTTCTATGTTCTCAATCT
>JAJZOT010000316.1 GCA_021847855.1 Thermoplasmata archaeon
AGATACGACAGCGCCCTTATTGTTGATTTTCCCACGCCCTTCATGAAAGCCAGTTCCTGAAAATCATCAGGCTGGTACTCGTAAAGTTCTCTCATTCTGTTCCAGTCTATCCTGTAATCCATTCTGAGCACCTGGTTTTCACCAGTAAAATTATCCAGCGTTCTCTGGCTGCCGTACTGGAGCCTGGAGGCATATCTGTTTGGGTTATCCCTGATAATGTTGATCATTCCATTACGGTTACGCTCACTTGATGAAGTCGACAAATCGAGCACAGCAGACTGTTCTGTCACAGATGATATTCCATTTCTTCCGTCATTGATAAAGTCCAGGCCTGTTTTATGTATCCAGTGGTATCTTCTGGCCATCCTCTCATTCTGATTCATTCCCTGCTGAACCACAACCCACTTGCCAGTCGAATTCAACACAAGGAATTGCATATACAGGTCGAAACCATCCTGCAGGAGGTTCTGATCCACTCGAGCTACTTTTCGTGCATCCTTGCGTATCTTCGCTGCCAAGGAATCAGAAATGGCTCCATCTCTTACTAGCGTCTGAAACTCAGTTTCCATCTGACCAAGATGCTTGCCCTTTCCTCCAAGGATGAATACTTCGCCTCGATTCCCGGAATAATACTCTTTCAATGCGCTCAATGTAGCTGTAGTAGTTCCGCTGGAATTCCAGTCGAAGCCTATTGCAAGCGACAGGGAGTGGAACCAGAACGGATCTGAAAGGTTCTCCAGAAGTTTTTCAATGCCAAATTTTTCAACAATGAGGTCAGAAATTGTCCCTCCAAGCTTAACCATCCTTTTGTAGAGGTATTCTGGCGGATGTCCGTAATGAAGCGGAAGAATGGCAGAACCTCTCCTTTCCATTGTATCTCCATTGGATATCGGCTATTCAACTCTTCGCATAATACGCGTGAAACTGGGATTTTGAAAAAATACTTGCTTAAATATTCTCATCTATTCTGATCGTTATGGAAATCGTAGTTGTTGGTTGTAAAGGTTTTGGCAAGGTTCACCTGGAATCTATCAAAGGAATGGACATCAGCATCGTGGAAAGAGATGCTGAGACCGTGAAATATTGCCAAGAGACCTTTCAGATCAGGAAGGTGTATGACAACATTGACGACGCTCTCCGCTCATCTGCAGATATAATTGATCTGGTGGTACCGCACAACGTGCATAGGGATCTATCCACAAAGTCAATGCGTGCTGGGAAACACGTTCTACTTGAGAAACCCATAGCAACTTCAATGGAGGATGCAAAAGCCATTGTGAAGGCTTCGATCGAGAACAAGAAAAAATTCATGGTTGCGGAACAGTATTTTTTCGATCCTTCATATATTGAGGCAAAACAGATCATAAGGGAAGGAAAAATTGGAAAAATTTACACTATAATTGTAAGAGATCAGAGAATTCATCAAAAGCCCGGCTGGAGAAACGAGGAAATTAAAATGGGTGGTGGTGCACTCATAGATGGGGGAATACATTATCTGGACACACTGTTGAATCTGGGGGGAGACTATTCCGAAGTTATTGGAATGACGACCAGAAGTGGTTCAACACTTAGCGGAGAAGACACAACGCGCGCCTTGTTCAGATTCACAAATAATTCAGTAGGCATTTTCTTCTACACATGGAGTTATTTCAACGCGCCTCTGGTACCTTCATTCGAAGTTGTAGGAGAAAAAGGTTCTATGTACGAAGATCCGGAAACAAGGCCGAATAGGAATTTTACCTCGTCTGAGCAAATGACCGCTTATGGGGACCTCGTATTAAATGGTAAAAAATTGAATGTAAAGAAATACAATGTGGTTCAGAGAGAAATAGATGAATTTGCAAGAAGCATCAAGGATGATACTCCTGTCCCTTACGATCCCAGTTTAGCGATCCGGGATCTAAAAGCGGTCCTGGAAATCTACGGTCAGAATCAGAGATCAGGGTTACCATGAAGTTTGTGCGTTAAGAAGTTAACATAGTAGCTGGAAACAGGTAATTTATTTCAACGGTTCCTGAATGAAACTATAATGTTTTATTGTGGTTAGGATTCAAGTCATATGGCTGAATTTCAGTGCTACGCGTGTAACACCAAAGTAAAAACAGGAGAGAAGTTTACCTTCACCAAGAAAGGGTCTGTGCATTTTGATTGCTTCATATCACAAAGGAGAAAAGAAGTTATTCCGGAAAAGCAGGAAATGCTGAGAACATATTCAATTCTACTGGATAGTGAGTTGCAGCACCTCATCAGTATCCTGTCAATTCAAGCGGTTCCAGATGATGCGAAGGAAACGGTTCGCGTGAAATACAAAGATGTTGAGAAAGCCTGTGGCGAAACAACACGATTGATCTCTGAACTCTAGAGGTATCTCAACAAGTAGAACAGTGGTTCAAATCCAGTTATCGAAGAAAGCTTGCTGGATTGATGTGGTGGTAGATAACGTCTACTACCTTAGCCCAAAGCATACTGGTTTTGAAACGAATCACAAGAAGCACCATAGTCTTTCGAACATTATATGTTCAAGCTAGCAATTGCTGTGCACGTACAGATCGACGGGATTGGATCTCAATAGTCAGGGCTGCGAGGAGACTATCTCCACTTTTATAAATATAGAATCGGCAGGAAACATTATGTATGAATCTTCAAGAATAGGTCTCTCTGGAAACAGAATAAATCCGTGGGCTCAATGAAAGAAAATATTCCAGAACCCAATCTCAGGGACTCACGCATATCGTTCATATCTGCGGGTTTGATTCTGGTATTGACCACGGTATCAACACGCTCAACAAATAACATGCTTGTAACTACACTCCCCATACTTTCCAAATATGTCCTTGGTTTTCCTAATGTCCTGATCGGAACCCTATCAGCAACTGGATATGTGGCCACTTTTCTTGCAACATCATATTTTAACCCTCGACTTGGAAGCAGGATGCGGCGCAAGATGTTCATCGTTTCCAATATTATGGTCAGCCTTTCTCTGGTTCTCTACTATTTTGCCAATGAAATCACAATCTGGCCGGTTTCTGTTGCAGTTGGTTTTGCATTTGGAATAATTTTTCCCAACATAATCACATCAGCTACTCTCTTTCCTGATTGAAGGGAACTT
>JAJZOT010000021.1 GCA_021847855.1 Thermoplasmata archaeon
TTTCTCGGGGTGATAGGAACAGCCCCCGAAAAGGGTACTTATGGGATGATACCTCCACAAAACTTCGGGGGAAACATGGATAACAAGATGAACTGTAAGGGTGCCAGGATATTGCTTCCGGTAAACGTAGATGGAGGGATGCTCTCAATATCCGATCCGCATGCTTCACAGGGTGATGGCGAGATATGTGGAACCGCAATTGAAGTCTCAGCCAGGGTAAAGTTGAAGGTAAGGGTAATTAAAGGAAAGAAATTGTTGGACCCTCTTGTATATTCCCGTTCCGGATGTTCAGAAGATATTTTATGTGCAATGGGAATAGATTCTGATCTGCACAGAGCTTCAGTTAAAGCGGCTGAAAATATGATAGATCAGATCTCCGGCTCTGGATTAAGTCCGGAAGAGGCATACATACTGTGCAGTGTGGCAGGGGATCTGAGAATATCTGAAATAGTGGACGAACCAAACTTCGTTGTAAGCATGTGTCTTCCAACAGTTCTCCTCAACCATACATAAGGATGATATATCAGGCAACTGAGATTTCCAGGCTCTTCCTGACACTGCTCCTTAGAAACGCAAAAAGGGTAATTATTGCCAGGAGACCGAGGAAGATCCATGAATATATGTACCCATAGGATTCAATAAATCCAAATAAATATGGCACAGTTGATCCAATGCCGATCTGTATGGAATTGATGAGTCCTACACTCAGTGCAATATATGTCTTATCTGTCTCTATTCTGGCCACTACTGCATATTCGAGGGATATGACCAGGGTTGCAAACATCCCTTCAAAAGCTATTATGGCCCAGAGACCGTAGTACCCGGTGAAAGGTATGGTGATCACAACTGCACCTATGAGTATACTGGCAGCTATTGAAATACGGATTACATTGAATTTCCTGACAAAGCCAGATATTACGCCCCCTACAATTCCGAACATAAGTATCATCCCGCCCATTACTCCTGCAACATAATCCTGTATTCCTATGCTCTGGGCATAAGTGGAAAAGAACTCCGGAAAAGTGTAATTCAATGCCCATAACCCAACAAAACCTATTGCCACAATCCAGATCTTTCTGTTGAGTATTCTTTCCTTCAGTGCACTTAATTCGATTCTCGTGTATCTTTTTGAAGCGGGCAAAACAACGAATGTAAAGATGGTGACAAAGAGCATTGCCAGGCCGGAGATGAGAAAGTCAGATCTCCATCCGTAAATATCGACGATTGGGGTAAAGAGTATTACTCCGGCACCTGCCCCGATGTTGTAAGATGAGTTGTAAATTCCAATCATCGCAGTAAGTTTTGCTGAATAAAGTTCACCAAGTATGCCTATTGCAGTGGAAAAATAGAGGGCTGCACCGACTCCCACGACAAATCTGAGTATCACAAGAATTATAAAATCAGGTGAATATGCACAACCTATGACTGCAAACGACATTAAAAATAGGCCCGTCATGGCGGTACTCTTGGCGCCAATTCTCGAGGAAATAACTCCGGCAGGGAGCTGAAAGATACCGGCTCCCACGAGAAACGAGGAAAGCAGCAAGCCGGTTTCTCCCAGATTTACATGAAATGTCTGACCAATTGGAACAAGGGCAGGTGATATATTGAACCAGTTGAGAGAATAGAACACCCTTGAAAGCATTATTGAAAACCCCGAAATTCCTCTGGATACTCCCAACGCCGCTGGACCTCTTCCGGAAATGTGATTTAAGTATTTACATTGAATGGAGATGTTTTCAACAAAATGTACCGGTTATAAAATAAAAACGGACATTCATTCTCATTTACTCACTTTAACTGAAATCAAAAAGAAATATATTGGCTTAATGTATAGTGATATAGTATTTATGACAAACAAAAAGGAGATAATGTCCTGGCTTCAAAATGGAACAGACGATTCTAAAAGTCTTGTAGGTATGAAATGGGAGATTGAAGAGGGAGAGAATTACATGATCCTGATGAATGCAAAACTACCATTCAAAATATATATGGCATTTTTTGGGAACTATGTTGAGATATTTCTGAAAACAGGCATTGAAACAGCTGTAATGGAGAATCAGCCAAGACTTGCAACATACAGATCACTTCTTATACTGAGCAAGCAGATAGATCTGGTGAAATTCATGCTTGACGGAATAAACGAGGAAATTGTACTGCGTGTGGATTTTGAAACCCAGAGTTTCACCAAGAAGGAACTTGAGGATTCTTTAAACACCCTTCTCTCATCAATTTATGTTGTTGTGAGGACACTGAAACTTGAGGCAGAGTTCAACCAGAGGATTGCCGAAAGGATGATCATGATGGTACAGGAGATGATTGCACAGGGGAAGAGTCCAGAAGACGTTGAAAATTACCTGATATCTAAGGCTGGATTGAGCAAAGAGGAGGCCGAGCAGGTCATGAACAGATTCCTCGGAAAGAAAGGTGGAACCAGTGCGGGGATGTATGCTTAAGGGTGTGTAAAACATGGCAAATACAAAGATCAGGGATCTTGAAAAGGATTCAAAGGACGTTTCCATCAAGGGAAAAATACTTTCGGTGGATAAGAAGGATATAAAGAATGAAAGAGGTGAATCCGTATACTATTACGGCCTAATTGGTGATGAAACAGGCACTATCCCCTTCACTGCCTGGGCTTTTCCAAATACAGTCCGTGCAGGCGATGTGGTTGAGATAAAATTCTGCAGTGTCAGGGAATACAATGAAAAACTGAGGCTAAACATAGATTCCAGGACAGAAGTTATCCTGAAGACGGAAGAGGCCATTGATGTCAAGAGGAATTACAGGGAATACAAGATCAGGAGTCTCAACCTCAGCGACCCCTTTGTATCAATAGAGGGCAGAATTGGGCAGGTCAATGAAAGGAAATACCAGAAGGACGGCGAGGAAAGGCTCCTTTACAGCACGACGGTTGAAGATGACACTGGGCAGATCCAGATGACATCATTTGGCCAGAAGCTTGAGGAAGGCAAAGTTGTGAGGATAGAGGGTGCGAGGGTATCTGAATACAATTCACGACTGAGAATCTCCATAGGTGACAGAACCAAGGTGGACGAATCAACCGCAGTAATTGGTGAAAGAAAGATATCAAACATAGAGGATATAAATTCGCCAGTTGGTGGAATAAGAATAGCCGCTTTTTCAGTCAATTTTGGGGAAAAAAGCGGCATTATGAACAGATGTTCCGAATGCAGGAAAAGGATCGATGACATGAGATGTCCAGATCATCCCAGTGCACCACAGATACTTGACATATTCTCCTATTTTACTCTTGATGACGGAACATCATATGTCCAGTCAACAGCGGGAAGAGAAGCACTTCTTCCACTAATAGGCATGAAGGATGAAGACCTTTCTGTGGATAACGTCAACCTGAACAGGAAAGATGTGTACCGGAAACTTCGTGAAGCCATTCTGGGAAAGGCGTTCCTTGCCATGGGCGATTTCAGGAATGGCCAGAACGGACTCAGTTTTCGTCTAAGGAGCATGGAATACTTGAGTGAGGCAACAATTTCAGAACTAAGCAGGCAGATGGAGGCTGAGTTTGCATGATGCAGAAGAGAGAGCCATCTAAATGGATATTCTCAAGGGAGCTTAAGGATTGTAAAATTATAGAGGAACTTGAACCTGAGGAAAGGGGAAAACCTTACGTGGTGACCCCTCTCGGGACAAGGGTAAAGAGAGTCATGTTAACAGGAACCGTGACACAGAAGTTCCCCGACGAGAACCTTACGAAGATAACCGTTTCTGATTCAGTCGGTTCATTCTATGTCAGTGCTTTCCAGAGCGAATTCAGGCAGGAACAGAAAGATGAGATAGATGCCCTGGAGATTAACGATACAGTGTTCATAATGGGAAGAATAAACCCTTTCAAGACTGCAGAAGGTGCAATGTACTTCAACATCAACCCAGAATTCACCGGGAAAACAAATCCCGAAACGGTGGAATTCTGGAATCTCAAAACAAAATATATAGCCAGAAGGAAACTGTATGCCATCAGTGAAGCCATGAAAAATCCTGAAAGTGATGAAAAGAGTCTCGTGCAGCTCGGTTACACAAAGGAGGAGTCGGAATGTGCAATAAGGGCCAGGGATAAATATCATGACTATGATTTCAAGAACTTCGAGGAACTTATCCTTTCATCATCTGCTAAAAGGCCGGAAAGCAACGAGATCCAGTACAAACAGGTTGTTCTTGATTATATAAAAAACAATGACACAGATGGAAAGGGGTGCAGATACGAGGATCTGGTCATAGCATCTTCAAACCTGGGAATTGATCAGAGCAAGGTAGATGAATTCCTGAACACACTTGGATCGGAGGGTGACATTTATGAAGTTACACTCAAGAGATACAAAGCGATTTGAGTGTGATATCCTCCTCTACAGGAGTGAGACTTCAAGCTCATTTGTGTGAAATTTCAGGCAAAGATCAGAACCGTAGGCTCATGGCAAACAGCAGTCAAAAATACCATGGCCAGATCTAAGTTGCGGAAGTATGTTACAGGATCAATGGTTAATTCAGTGGATCATGCATACAAAGTTGTAAAGAAAGATCAAATGACTCACGGGCGAAGCTGGTATTTCTTAGGTACAGGATAATGTTTATCAGGAAAACGGGTTGTTTTCCATGTTTTTCCGCAAGTTTGTTATTTTTCGAATAATATAGTGAGGGCTGGGAAGCCTGCTGTAATTCGTTATTGAGTAGCCATTGGCAAAAAGGTATTCAAGAATGGAACAGCTGTTCTGCCTCACGCTCAAAGCGAATTTTATATCATTGATCTTCAATGCCACAAAGTCCTCGGGTATGTACATAGCCAGTGATTCTGATGGAACCGCATCGTGGTTCATGTCATAATGAAACTCAAGTTCAGGTGTGTTCAGAAAAACCGGTTTTTCACTGGAAGCTTCAATCTTGAAGTCCAACCAGAGTTCTGCAACCAGTCTGTCTGTACGCATACCCCGGTTTAACTGATCCTCCATCTCCCCATAGAAATTTCTGAGGTATGTTCTTGAAAAAGCCCCAAGTTTCCCAATGTTGAAGTTGGCGTTCAGTGACATAAGTGGATCAAATGTCCAGGCAATGAAATCATATCCGTTATCTCTGGCCCATTTCAGCTGAGCCTGCTTCAGTTCGTAACCAATGCCTGAATATTTCCGATCTTTTATTACTCCTGTCATATGGGAATAAAGATACGGTTTTCCCTTTCTTAGACCCGGAAAAGAGAAACTCATCCCCACCATATTTCCATTATCATATGCACCAAGAACAAGGCCACCATGGAATTTCATTGCTGTAACCATGTCCTTGACCAGACTCTCCATGCTTTCGAATCCCCATGCTGATCTTATTACGGGAAGTATGCCCTTGATTTCATCAGGATCCTTAACAATTTTGATATCCATTGACCTTTAATGCAATATGGTTATCTTAATCCTTCTTAGAGTTAATCAGTCAAAGTATTATATCAAAAAGTGCATATCACCCTATGAAAAGTACTTTGTCGTATGAACTGGTTGAAATGCCCCTGAATGCACCGTTCGAAACCAGTTTCGGAAGGCAGTTCAACAGATGCGCCCTTGTTTTCAGGCTGGAAGCCGGTGGAATAACTGCATATTCTGAAAGTGTAACGGACACAGATCCATTCTACAGCTATGAGAACAATTTCACTGCACTGGAGATAATCAGTAAGTATCTATCACCACATATTACAAAGCTTCCTGAACCGGCTGAGTTCATGAAACAGGTTAGTTATGTAAAGGGGCACAATATGGCAAAAGCAGCCATGGAGATGCTTCTCTGGGACTATCATTCCAGAAAGAAAAATATGCCGCTGAATCAATATCTTGGGAAATCTAAAGGGAAAGCAGAGGTTGGTATATCACTGGGTATGGATCCCATACAGGAAATCATATCACGGATATCAGATGCGCTGGATATGGGCTATAAGAGGATCAAGGTCAAGATCAAAAAGGGGAAGGAGCTGGGCATACTGGCCCCAATCAGGGACCATTATCCTGACATTTCCCTGACAGCCGATGCAAACTGCGACTATTCAATTAACGATGTAGACCTCCTTAAGAAGATCGACAGGTTTAACCTTCAGTACCTTGAACAGCCTCTTGGGCACGATGATCTCATCTATCACTCTAAACTCGCAAAGTTAATGGCGACCCCAATCTGTCTGGACGAATCAATAACTGACGTTGAAAAGGCCAGGAAGGCATTTGAAATCGAGGCGGGAGAGGTTATAAACATAAAACCCGGTCGTGTAGGAGGACTGACGAATTCTATCGCAATTTCGGAAGTCGTGAGGGAAAATGGAGGGCACTGCTGGGTTGGAGGGATGCTGGAAACTGGTATAGGCAGGGCATTCAATGTTGCCATGGCTGCACACACCAATGTAGATTACGCTGGAGACACATCTCCCAACTCAAAATATTTCAAAAAGGATATAGTGACCAAGCCATTTACAATGCAAGATGGCTTCATAAATGTAAATGGAGGAAGTGGAACGGGTGTTGATGTGGACGCAGACTCACTCTCCGGCTACAGAATATCCCGTGGAATAATAAAAGAATGGGATTAGATAATTTTTTGATGAATGATCAGGAAAGAACTGACCTTCATGGAGGAGATGGTGTAATGCTATCTACCGTGATTAATCCCATTTCAATTTAAGGTCCCTGGCAGCCTTTACTTCATCAATACGTCTAGAAGCCAGGTTCAAGGGTCTCCTCTTAAGCTGTTCAACGTCTTCTTTCAGGGCATCCTCCATTATTCTCGCATATCTGTCCAGGTCATCTTTGCTTGCACTTTCAGTGGGTTCAATCATCATGTCCTCATGCACAATAAGAGGGAAATATACAGTTGGTGCGTGGACACCCTGATCTATTATGTACTTTCCAATGTCCAGTGCCCTCTTTCCTGTTTTCTCAGTGGACAGGACCAGTTCGTGTTTCTTCAGCGGATTAAAGGGTATGCTGAATGAGGTTGAAAGCCTCCTGGAAAGGTAGTTAGCATTGAGAACAGCCCTCTGGGTATTGTTCAACAACCCATCTGAACCATGGAATCTTATGAAGGCCCATGCCCTCAGCAGCATGTTGAAAGCACCATAATATGACGCCACTTTTCCAATAGTCTTGCTGGCTGAATAGTCAAGGTAGTACCTGCCATTCTCAAGTGATACCACCGGTACAGGCAGGTAATCCTTAAGATAAGCTTTCACTGCAACCGGTCCGGAACCGGGTCCACCTCCCCCATGGGGCGTAGCGAAGGTCTTGTGGAGATTGTAATGTACAATATCAAATCCCATTATGCCCGGTGAAGTGATCCCCACGATTGCATTGAAATTAGCGCCGTCGTAGTAAAGCAGCGCTCCGGATCTATGAACCATCTCCGAAATCTTAACTATGTTTCTGTCAAAAATTCCAAGTGTGTTTGGATTAGTGATCATGAATGCAGCCGTACGTTCTGAAAGGGCTGCCTCCAGTGCATCAAGATCAACCATACCGTTGCTGTCAGAAGGGACCTCAACCACATCAAAACCGGCCATGGCTGCAGAAGCGGGATTTGTACCATGCGCAGAATCCGGAATTATAATTTCCCTCCTCTTTTCTATCTCTCCAATATCCTCCAGATACTTTCTCACAATAAGTATGCCGACAAATTCACCCTGTGCCCCAGCAAGTGGCTGCAATGTAATGGCATCCATATCTGAAATATCCTTCAGGTACTCCTGAAGCTCATACATGATCTTAAGAGAGCCCTGTATTGATCCCTGATCCTGCAGGGGGTGGGTTTCACTGAAACCATCTATCTGCGAGATGCGATCTGCAAATTTGGGATTGAATTTCATGGTGCATGAACCAAGTGGGTATGTGCCGATATCTACGCTGAAGTTCATCTGGGAAAGTCTAGTATAGTGCCTGACAACATCAAACTCTGCAACGTCGGGGAGATCGATCTTCTTTCTTAAGAGTGATGCAGGTATGAGGTCTTCGATCTTATCCTGCACCGCAGGGACTTTGTAGTCTGTGCCGGAGTGAATATCCTTTATCAGAGGTTCGTCGTAAGATGCTTGATGGTACCCCATTATACCACCTCCAGTGCAGATTTCAAAGCAGAAAAATCATCATCGTTATGCTTTTCCGTAACAGAGAAGAACGACGTGTTCCTAAACAGATCTGAGAGATTGGGCAGAATGCTGTCAAAGGGAATAGCTCCCTGAATATTCTTTTCAAGCAGACTCTTTCTGAGCTTCTCGTTATCCACAGGTGCCTTTACAGGTAGATCTGAAAAATGCTTTCCACTGAAAAGATCAGGGTTGTATCCCTCTACATGCCTGAAAGTTTCAATGAGTTTTTTCATGTTCGAAGCCGTTTTCAGTGCAACGTTTCGCAATCCTTTCTTTCCCAGTATGGAGAGGTATGTTGAGGCGGCAACCGCCATAAGTGCCTGGTTTGAGCATATGTTGCTCATTGCCTTTTCTCTTCTAATGTGCTGTTCTCTTGTCTGCAGCGTCATAACATATGCCTTTTTTCCATCCGAATCGACGCTTTCTCCTATGATCCTTCCAGGAGATTTCCGTATATGCTCCCTCTTGAACGACATTATTCCAAGAAGAGGTCCACCAAGATTTTTATGAACGCCAAGGGACTGCCCTTCAGCAACTGCTATATCTGAATCGTAGTCTCCTGGTGGTCTGATCACGCCAAGTGAAACTGGATCGACATAACTAATAATCATACTTTTTCCAACAACCTCCCTTAAACTGGGCACATTCTCATCAAGAATTCCAAATCCGTTTGGGTTCTCACATATGACAGATGAAACATTTTCACCCACCTTTTTAGAGAGATCGTCAAGATCGGCAAATCCCGTTTCTTTCTCGTAGCCATAACTGATTAATTTCAACCCAAGGCCCCTTGTGTAGCTTTCAATCACCCTTAACTTACCCCGGTAAAGAGTTTCCGGAATCAGAACCTCAGTTTTACCATTTATCCGGTAAGCCATTCTTACCGCTTCTGCAAGGGCGCTATAGCCGTCATACATGGATGCATTGGTAACATCCATTCCCATAAGATCAGACATGAGACTCTGATACTCGAATAGTGACTGAAGCATGCCCTGTGACATTTCTGGCTGGTATGGAGTATAGGATGTGAGGAATTCTGATCTCGATATTATGGAATCTACACTGGAAGGGATTATTCTGTCGTAAATACCACACCCAAGAAATTTTCTGTAGCCTTCATACCTGTTCATGGCTGCAATATTTTTCGCCTCCTCCATAAGTTCATATTCACTGATCCCTGGCGGGACTCTAAGGCCTTTCTTTCTCATGGATGCAGGGACATCCGAAAACAGTTCATCCATAGATTTCATATTCATGGCTTGAAGCATGAAAGAACGTTCATCACTCATGATACCACGTTTGGGTTAATGACAGATTTCTTAATCTATGTTTGCAGTGAATTTTACTGGAAAAAATTATAACAGAACAGTCATACCATTGACCATGGCAGGAAGTGAGCTGGAAATCGCAAGGTCAATGGCATTCCCGACAATTGGAGTGGTATTGCTTGGAGGCATAACGGATCAGAACAAAAGGGTTCCAATGCACAATTCAGCAGGTATAACATACTCGGACAAAAGCCGATCAATAAGAACTGTTACGTCTCTTTATATTTCTGAAAAGAGAGAAGGATACTTCAATGGAAATAAGATAACTCCAGATAATAGTTATAGATCTCCATTCAGAATCATTGAAAAATATGAAAATATGATATTTGACAGGCTCGAGATAGAAGGGAAAAACAGATTTCTGTGCTTTAAGTCAGAAAATCATGGAATCCTGAGTGGCAGTTCAGATTCGGGTGCAGCGGCTCTTGGAAAATGCATACAGTCAATTCTGGGAGACGAACTGGACATGGTACGATTTGAGAATGACCTCAGGTCAGTTTCGGAAAGCGTTGGGAGATCATTTTACGGAGGTCTAACTGTTACTGAAACAGACAGGAAAACTGCAGTGACAAAGACAATATCAGACTGGTCTGCTTTCAATGATTTTACAATTGTAGGCTGTCCCTTCCCGGAACCAAGAAAGCCATCTGACATCATTCATGAAAACATTGTTAAAAGCAGTGTTTACGAGGATAGGGTTAACACTGCAAAGGAAAGGGTTAAAGAACTGGAAAGGCTGGTAAAGGAAGGAAGAATAGAGAAAATTTTTGAAATGGCTCAGAGGGACACTGAGGACTACCATGCGTTGATCGAAAGTGTCGGTGTCAGGATTATAAATCCGGCAATGCGGAATTTCATGGATAAAATTAAGTCTTCTCAGAGTAAATTCTGGTCCACGTATATTGTGACCGGTGGAACCAACGTATTTGTGATTTGCCATAACGAGGACCTGGGAAAAGTGGTGGATATTGCGGAGCAAAATACTTTGAAACCTGTCGCACTGAAAGTTTCTACCGGCGCCTCATCTCTTGCAAAATCCACACATGCCTGATTGACCTGGGTTAATCTGGCTTCAATTGGTGTTATTCCATATAAATTTGACAAATCCCAAACTTTCCATGCTTTAATGTGAAATTTTTTACCACCCCACCTGTGAAACATATTTTATATACATTCCCTGTCTCACAGGTCCCGTTGCAAAGAAGTTTTCTCTTATGAGGCTGGAGGAACTGCGACATTTTAAAATCATTTTTCATTGTGTACAATGGCAAACCCTACTTGATTGTATTGGTTAGGCCTGAGGTTGTCAGAGAGATTCGGTAATGACACTGATAGTTGCATGAAATATGACTCTGCCCGAAAAGTGAGATCCGTTTTATCCTGTGAAATTGCTGGTGAGGATTGCCATCCTAAGTAAACATACCTATGCGATCTGCTCCCGTAATAGATTGATAAAATGATGCAGAAAGAATATCTTAGAATCTTCATTGATAATTTCTCAAGCCGTGAAGTCCACCCTATGGAAATTATATGTGGATTGTCCGATAATTATTTTTTACATCATTTCTTATTGAAAACACAGAGTACCGAAAGATCTATATAGTGTGTGTATTTACTGCATACAATGACAGTAATACCTGTGAAGAGAAAGTCGAAGAAGGGAAATGTCTACTACAATCTCGTGGATGAGAAGCGTATCAACGGAAAGGTTGTCCAGACGTATGTTGGTTATCTGGGAAAGAGTCCCAATTCAAAGAATGAGGTCAAGCCGGAACAGATACTGCAGTATATTGAGAGACTA
>JAJZOT010000317.1 GCA_021847855.1 Thermoplasmata archaeon
GGGGTTGTTAGAAGGGGTTTTTAAGCTCTGCTCACTGAGAGTTTCCTCTCTGTTTAAAGACAGAGTCACAGAGCTACGGACTTGTGGAGCATCCGTAGGTGTGCATGTATTTCTCCCGACTAACTTCTGCTTTTCTCTCATGTTTTTCTCCATGTTGTTAAAGCCCCCTAATCAACTCTTGCGATGTCCCTCACGAGACAGGCCCACGACTTCGGTCGTGGGTAGTTGACTTTCAAGGTCCTGATTGTAAAGAGGTATCCCTGAAATATCTGCTATTTCAAGAATGGATGAGTCAGGCATGAGTCTCTGCGCCTCCCTTAGAAGCATCCCATTATAGGAACCTTTTCGAAAACTTCCTCCAAAGCCCGTTATCCTTATTTCCTTCTGAACATCAACCGTGCCACATTATTGTAAAACAATATTTAACCTATAGGAGAGCTGACATACTCTCCCCGGCTAAATTGGTGGTTCTGACCTTTGTTCCGCTTTAGTCTTTATCCCTCACGGTCCGGAAGGTTTTGTGAGAACCCACTACCGGGTTTTAAGGTCGCTACCGATTTCAAAGGTGCCTCTTCATGGGCATACGTGATCCCCTGCGCGCATCACTTTCTGGTTATTCTTCCAAACAGATCTGTCCTTCCAGCATTGGGGAGCATGGGTTATATGTCTAAATCTTTGTCATCAATGGATTTGCCATTTCGAGACACCATTGATAGGATGTGAATCAAGATGAGTAAGTCAAGAACCAGGATGCCGTAAATTTCATTTTCTGCTACTGATCTGAATCTTATTGACACTTCAACAATCCAAGCTATGACGTTGAATACAAACATAGTTGTTCCATAGAGCTGAAATTTTCGTAATATCAATGAGATGCCGACTATCAGGAAGGAGATTTTGCCAAGAAGAAAGAACCACTCGGCCAAAAACACATGAGGGTATGTCCCTTCATGATAAACGCCGACAAGAGCCAGAAAGAGACCTGCAAGGATTAGAAAAGAAAAACCAGTAATCTCCACACGGCTTCCGGATCTATTTATAACAGTCACCGAGTACAGTCCAATTAAGAGCCCGGTGATCATAAGCCCCCCGTTGTATACGAACGGATAGTTCGGATAAGGGTGATCACTCGAATTTATTGACTTTCCCCCAAGATCACTCAGAGCGTTTACAGTCACATGAAACCATGGATTTAGATAAATTGCGAGTGAAATAGTAAACCAGGCAAACAGTATTGAAAGTACAGCGAAAAAAACAGGAAGATACCAAGTCTTGGGGCTTAATGTTGACATTCCTTGGCGCGGTATACCATGTGCCATTAATAATCTTACCCGTGATTATAATCACAGTTTAGCCGCATAAATTGATTCTTCACGTATCGGGTTTTAACATATCGAGCTGGAATTCCCTTTTCGCAAAACATGGGATGAAAGCGAGTGAAAATATATTGTGGTTGTCTGGATATTGTTCAGTCAGCTGGTAGACAGGAGTGAAAGAGGATGGATAGCATATTGCTTCATGCGTGCCTGTGTACGCAAAGTGGAAGACTTAGCATGTATGACAGAGTACCTTCGGACCGAGGGAAATTCCAGTTCATTGAAATTACATCAGCAACTATTGAAGCAGGAAATTCCTTGTGAATTATAGAAAAGGAGGTCACCACACCTATCCCCGCATCACTAATTTTGAAAGACATTTAAATGCTGGTTACATGGGGAATCATGGAAAAACAAAGGACTGCTATTGTCAACCTCAAGAATTATAAAGAGTCAACGGGAAAAAATATTGAAAATTTTCTTGGTTCTTTGAACAGTGTTCATACCGACGAAAAGGTGAGAATTATAATGGCCATAAATCCAATAGACCTGAAAAGTGCAAGGAAATATTCCAAATTTGAGGTATTTTCCCAGACTGTTGATCCGGTCCCAAAAGGGTCCTTCACTGGCAAGATTCCCATGGAAAGCCTCAGTGAGATTGGCGTGAACGGGTCTTTGATCAACCACTCGGAAAACAGGATTGAACCCCAGAAGATTGAGTCGATTATTCAGATGTCCAGAACATATGGTCTTGAGACTGTTCTTTGTGTGGAATCACCTGAAGAGGCAAGCAGGTACGCATCATTGAAACCAAATTTTATGGCCTATGAGCCACCAAGTCTAATTGGAGGCAATATATCTGTCACTACGGCGGAGCCATCAATAATAAGTGATGTGGTGAGTGTGTGTAGAACCCATGGCGTAAAAGTCCTGGTAGGGGCCGGCGTGAAGACAGGTGAGGATGCCAGAAGATCCGTAGAGTTAGGGGCCGAAGGTGTGCTTATAGCATCTGGAATAGTAAAATCAGATGAACCGTCAAATGCACTTGAAGCAATTATCCATGGCTTGATCTAAACACTCAAAAAATTAAGCCATAATCTCCCAAAATAGCAGTAAGCTGGTAAAACCACCAATAAGATGCGAAAGCCTAAATAAAGCAATTACATTTCACGCACATGCCTTTCGCAAAGAGGGCGTGCACATTTAAGCAGCGTGGGACTTGACATGGCAAAGAAACCTGATGAACCATTATTCGTGGAACCTGAATTCAACGAGAGGGAATTCCTTGAGACAGAGAAAGAGAGAGCAAAGAGCACCATTGTTGTTTTTATTATAGGAGCACTGCTTGGAATATTTTCAGGTTACCTTGACCTGCTGGGATATGCCTATATTTCAGTGCTTTTGATTATCGTCTTCATAATATTCATAGCGAGAATACTTCAAAAAATGAACATCAGGATACCGAAAAGAACTTCACACAAATTATACACATACGCAGTCCTTTTCTTTTCCTGGCTAATATTCTGGATAATATTCCTGAATGCACCTTTTCATACCCTTACCGGTCCACAGTTTACAAATCTGGAATACAATAATTCTGGAACGTGGACTGCTGTATCCTCTCACAGCGGGGTTTACAGTATTTCTGCTGGCCATAACAGTTACAAGATATATGCATATTATATACACCCACTTAACAATTCCAATGTGTATGTTAATTATACGCCTGCAGGAGGGACCCCTGTACCGCTTCCCGGCGGTTCCAATTTGCATAATAATTATTT
>JAJZOT010000318.1 GCA_021847855.1 Thermoplasmata archaeon
AATTGACCATATATGATCGAAGTCTGCCGTAAGGCCAGTTATCTTGAAATTCTCCCTTGCCCTGTACGTATTGACTCCATAATAGAGACTGTCGTCAATTTTAACCTCACCAAGAACATCTTTTTCTATTCTGATCATAGGCTGTTATTCCAAAAGAATATAAATGGGTTATGAGAAATTGTTAATCACACATTTAAGCCAATGCTGAATGCAAAAGATCCTATCCATGTTCATAGGTGGTGATCTTTTTTTGCGTTTTACATCTCAAGCTTAATTTCCCAGTTCATCCTGTCCTGTATTATGTCGGTCTGGAGACCACGACTGTTTATGATTTCTGCCACTTTTCTGGCCTTTTCCTCTGAAGTGTATTCAAAATAAACGGCATCAAGACCGAATTTTGGCATCAGTTCCTGATCGGCCAGGATATCTTTCACGATCTCCATTCTCTTTGTGAATATTTCCCTGTCCGCATGGAAAGTCCCTTTTTCAATCCTCTGAAGCCCGTTCTGAACTATTCCTTCATAGGCTGTCTTCCTGATTTTAGTTATTCTGTTTTTGGAGAAATAGACACTGAAGCCACTGGAGAAAGACAGTGCTGATCCAATAAGCACTATGACACCGAATATTAATCCACCCCTCTGCAGGAATAAAAATACTGCTAAAGCAAGCAGAACAACTCCAATGGCTATGGTTGTAATCCTCATTTATCCTGACTACATGGAATAAGGGTTTGATAACTTTTTCCTTTTAAATTTTATACGGTATAATTATATGCATAAACGCTCTGGATTCCATGAAAATAGGGAAAATTTGGCAAGAATAGGAGAAATATCACTGTTAATTTTTTTATCCGAATTGCTGTTTTGTGAATTATATCCTATCATCTGCACTCAAAGGAAAAAATGATTCAGACACATTTACCTTATTGCCTGCATAAAGATTAATAGAATTTAGTGATTTACTGCAAGGTAAAAATGAAAAATGATGAAGTTATCATTAGAGTAGGAGGGGCGGCAGGAGACGGTGTACAGTCTGCCGGTCTCATACTTGCAAAAGTTTTTTCCAGAAGTGGAATGCACGTCAACACCTACAATTATTATCAGAGTATCATTAGGGGAGGACAGAGCTGGTACCAGATAAGGGCCTCAAACAGGGAGGTCAGATCCCAGGGTGATGGGCTGGATGTCCTGATAGCCCTGAACAAGGATGCTCTAGAAAGGCATACGAACCCAGAAATTAACGAAGGTGGGGCTTCAGTTCTTCCAAAGGAGGGTGTGGCAATCTTCGACAGCGCCTTAACAGGATATAAGGAGTACGATATTGATTACACGCCAGTTCCGCTGGGCGAAATAGCCCTCAAATACAGCAAGAACACACTTCTGAAAAACACGGTTGCAATCGGTGCCGCCATGGGAAGTCTTCAAATGGACTTTGACATACTGGCAGATGTCATAAGGGACCAGTTTGGAAAGAAGGGTGACATTGCAGAGCAGAACGTAAAGGCTGCAAAGGAAGGCTATGACTACTATTCGGAAAAATACAAGAAAATAAAGAAAGTCCTGAAGGTAACAAAGGAAAAGAGGTATTTAATAGCTGGCGGGGAAGCATCCGGTCTAGGAGCGGTTAACGGCGGACTGAAGATGTATTTTGGCTATCCAATGACTCCCGCTTCATCGATACTGCATTTCCTTGCGGAACATTCGACACAGTACGGGGTGTTCGTAAAGATAACTGAGGACGAGATATCAGCAATAAACATGGCAATAGGTGCAAACTACGCGGGAGTAAGGGCCATGACCGGTTCTTCAGGGGGCGGTTTCTCTCTTATGACGGAGGCACTCGGAATGGCTGGCATGGTCGAAGTACCCCTGGTTGTTTACGAAGCCCAGAGAGCAGGCCCTTCAACAGGTCTACCAACAAAGACTGAACAGGGCGATCTCATGCAGGTCATTGGAGCTTCTCAGGGGGATTATCCTAAAGTTATACTGGCTCCAAGAAACATTGAGGAACTCTTCTACCTAACCCGGGATGCACTTAACATTGCAGAAAGATACCAGATGCCTGTGATCCTGATGGTGGACCTCTATCTCGCAGAGCACTATGAGACAATTGGGAAACTCAACCTTGATTTCAAGATAGATCATGGAAAGAGGGCACAGGACAATCAGAAGGATTACAAGAGATATGGATACAGTGATGATGGCATTTCATTCAGGGCAATACCCGGACAGCCAGGTTTGATGCATAATGAAGATTCAGACGAGCATAATGAATTTGGAGACGTTGTGAGCGATGCAGAAACCGATCCTAAGCTGAGAATTCTCTCAATGGAGAAAAGGATGAAGAAGATGGAAACCTACATGAAGGAAATTCCTCCAACACCTCTCTACAGGGCAGACGATGCAGAGTACATGGTTGTCCAGTGGGGTTCCACGCAGGGTTCAGTGGAGGAAGCTGTCGACATACTCAGGGAGAAAGGCATTAAGGTTGGGGCAATGGAAATATTCCATGTACATCCGTTCAACAGGGACATAGAAAAGAAACTTAGCGGTAGAAAGAAGATAATCGTCGTGGAAAATAATTTCTCCGGACAGTTGAACCGCCTGCTTAAGTCAGAATTCTCAATTAAAACTGAACTTATTACTAAATATGACGGAGAGAGCTTCTACCCGGAGGCTCTATCAAAAGAAATTGAGAAGAAAATAGGGGGTAATTAAAATGGTGACAATAGCTGATTACAAGGGAAAGGTAAAACCTGACTGGTGCCCAGGCTGTGGTAATTTTGCACAGCTCTCGGCAATATCAATGGTGCTTGCAAACATGGGAATAGAGCCAAAGGATGCTGTAATAGCATCTGGAATTGGATGCTCAAGCAATATGCCTGAATTCATAAACACTTATGGATTTCATGGCCTGCATGGAAGACTTCTTCCTGTTGCCTCCGCAATCAAATGGGCTAACCCAAAACTTACCGTAATAGGGTATGGAGGAGACGGGGACGGATTTTTCGAGGGAACACAACACTTCTATCATGCTGCAAAGAGAAACATAGACATAACATACATAGTTTCGGACAACCAGGTATTTG
>JAJZOT010000319.1 GCA_021847855.1 Thermoplasmata archaeon
TTGTCTGGGGGTTCTTTGCAACTCTTGCCTTCTGCTTCTTCCTCTCAAAGATTCCAAAGCCTGCAAGGTTGATCTTTTCTCCCTTGTTTGCTTCCTTTATGATATCTTCAAGGAAGTATTTTATTACATCCCTGGTAACTTTCTGCGTTGTTCCGGTCTTTTTTGAGACCTCTTTCGACAGTTCGCTTATTCCTACCATGGTTATCAAATAGATAACGACATACTAGTATTAAAATATTTTTATTCGCTTTTTAATCAATATGCTTGATTACGATATCTAGAGAAATATTGATCTGTTAATAAAAATAATTTTTTCATGATCTAAATGCTTGATTTGGCAGAGGTTGTCACCTGAATATATCGGAAATTGTGCCATTTTTCATATGTGTTTTTTTAAAGATGCATACGAATTTATGTCCGTACCACATCCGGATAAGAATGGATATCAGATCGCTGTATGAAGAGATGTTTCAGAAGTATGGAGATCTGAGATGGTGGCCCGCAGATACTTCCGAAGAGGTAATCATTGGAGCTGTGCTTACACAGAACACGTCCTGGAAAAACGTTGAAATTTCCATATCAAAACTGAAGGAAAATGGCAGTTGTTCACTTCAGGCAATTTCCAAAATGGACGAGGAAAAACTGAAAGAGCAGATCAGGTCTTCTGGTTTCTTCAACAGAAAGGCACAGGTTCTCAAAAAGTTATCAGATTCAGTTATACAGAATGGTGGCATGGAATCTCTTAATTCATGGAAAGATGAGGAACTGGATTATTTCTTCTCTCATATGTTTGGGATAGGAAAGGAAACACTCGACTCAATACTTCTCTACGCATTTCACAGGAGGCGTTTTGTTGTGGACAAATACACAAACAATTTTTTCTCAAGAATTGGCCTGCTGAAGGAAAATGAAAATGCAGAAGCCATACGGGAGAAAATTGAAGGTTCATTCTCTGTGTACGAACTGAAAAACTTCCATGCAATGATTGTTAATATAGGAAAAGATCACTGCAGGGTAAAACCGCAATGTGCATGGTGTTTCATGAATAATTCGTGCAATCATGCAAAGGAAACAATGTTTCCGTAGCCAATCAGTCTCCACCTGTTTGCTATTCTTCTGGCAATGGCCACCCTTTCATCCGGCCTGACTGCTACAGGTATCCTGAGACTGATCTCAATATTGCTCTCCCTGGAATTTGTGACAACTCCAAGGGTGTTTGATGTGCCAAAAGTGAGCATAAGTGATTCTCTTGTTTTAATGGGTTCCACATTCATGTCATTTTCAAAACCGACTACTCTCTTCAGCAGATTGGTATTTATTTCCACCGAGGATGTGACTGGGGGTGCTTTTCCCGCAACGCTCATTATCCTTCCTGCAAGTCCATCGTTCTTGGTGATGGATGGATCAAGTTTTGTTCCCACGGCTGAAAGACCGCCAGGTATGATTGTTTCATAGGAATTTGAACCCGCCATCAATGTAGTGCATTCAGTCAGTACATTTTCCCAGGTCTCCTTGTTTCCCTTAATCTGTTTAATGCCTGGAGCGATTTCAATTTCCTGCCCGACCTTGATAATGCCTGCAGTGAGTGATCCACCAAGCACACCTCCTTTTAATTTGTCTGGGGTTATGCCCGGCCTGTTCACATCAAAAGACCTGGCAACGTACATCACAGGATCTATTGTGAGGTTTCTCTCCGGTGTGGGTATGAAGGTCTCTATGGCTTCAAATATCTTATGAATGTTCCTGTTATGGTATGCACTGACAGGAATTATGGGTGAATTCTCAGCGGCGCTGCCCTTGACAAAATTCTTAATTTCATTGAAGCTTTCAATGGCTCTTTCCTTTGTGACGAGATCGATCTTGTTCTGGACTATGATAATATTCCTTATTCCCATAATCTCTATGGCAGTAAGGTGTTCTCTTGTCTGGGGTTGTGGGCATTTTTCATTTGCAGCTATTACAAGCAGAGCCCCATCCATTATGGATGAGCCCGAGAGCATTGTTGCCATGAGTGTTTCATGTCCTGGTGCATCTACAAAGGAGATAACCCTGCTCAGCCTGCAGTCGTCATTCAGTTTTGTTCCTGAGTAAACCTTCTCTCCAGTTTCGCATATGTATACCGGAGTGTCAGCATATCCCAGTTTTATGGATATTCCTCTCTTTACTTCTTCAGAATGTATGTCCGTTTTTCTACCGGTAAGCGCCTTTGTGAGGGTGCTCTTACCATGATCAACGTGACCCACCATGCCTATATTCACTGTAGGCTGGGGAAGGCTTGAACTCATTACTTTGGTTCCTCGCTCTTTTCCAGTGGGTCAGGGCCATACTGGTTTATTACAAAGTTGAGCTGTGCTATATCTGGGCCTATTACTGCTCCCCTGAAAGTAACTCTCTTCCTTATTCCATCCTTATGCCTCTCTCCTTCCCTGTACCTTACCAGTATCCTCTTCTTCCCTGAAATGAAGAGATCTGGTTTCATTGCGAAGCCGTCTATGGATGTTCCACCAGTTATCTGGAGTTTGTATCCCGGCATTTCGAAGAATATGCCGTCAACTTCTTCACCTATCCTTCTTCCACTCAGAAGGCTCAGGTTTTCAGGTTTTATTTCCCTTTTATACGTTTTTCCGCTCTTCCTGTCAGCAATAATTGCCACCGAATTTCCCGTTGCCATTAATGAATCCTCCCTTTTACGAGATTTTACCCAATACTTAAAAGGCTTATAAATTTATCAATTCACATCAGGATTTTTCAACCTGAAGAATTTCACTTTATTCAGTATACATGAATTTTCTTTCCCATGTCAGAATATGGGAAACATGGAAGAAAATGAATTCGCAGGATCCTGCAAGAACAGATTAAGGAACTCATTCTGCACTACTTAAACATTCTTTATTGTACCAATAACATTATTGAATTGTAGACACTCTCTATCCAATGAGATTTGAGATACTCATATTCATACTGATAAGTACAGTAACCTCCACAGTGTCTTTTATCTATTACATTCTGAATTATTATGGGGTAAAATCACTGAAAATTAAGGATAAGAATCGTCACGAGAACATGAAT
>JAJZOT010000022.1 GCA_021847855.1 Thermoplasmata archaeon
CGCCCCGTAGGGCCTGGACTAGTGTCTCAGAGTCCATCTCCGGGCTCCCCCTCTCAGGGCCCGTACCCGTCCTCGGCTATGTGGTCCTTTACACCACATACGACCTGATAGGCCGCAGACTCATCCTTAGGCGCCGAAGCTTTTGTCATCAAAGCATTCCAGCATATAATGGCTATGGGGAATTATCCTCAGTTTCCCGAAGTTATGCCCCACCTAGGGGTAGATTATCCGCGTGTTACTGAGCGGTTCGCCGGTATCTTACGATCCCTTGACTCGCATGGCTTAGTCGAAACCTGATAGCAGTGGCCGCCGGCAGGATCAACCGGAGTTAATCCTTTTAATTATAAATATATGGAATTTGGCGAGCCACAGTTTGCACCATTTCTCTTGTCAGAAGTGAGACATTACTCACAACTCCATTTCTTCCAGTCCTGGAATTAAAGGTTCATTCTTACCCAAAGGTCTGTCCCCTTTTCGCCTTCAGACTGGTATTAATCAGCTAATTAGCTGTTTTGTGCGTAATCCAGATTATAGCAAAACCGTATATAACTCTTTCGAACATCAAAAAAAGAGTATTTAATGGATTCATGGAAAAAATAGACAGGTGATTTACGGTATTTCGCGTTTTATGGTTATGGGTATAAAGTTGTTTTCGAACTCTAACATCGCTATATCAACCGGATCTGTCATTTCTGGCGGTACATCAATTATTACCGGTGCACCCATGGATATCTGCAAGGCCCTTGCACCTATTATCCTCGCTTTTTCAAATTTAGTGTATGACATAAAAATCAATAGAATCCCTAGATAATGAAACCAGATATATTAAAACTTGTATAGTCAAACCGCCCATATTTTCTAAATATATAATTTATGTTATTTAAATTTACGGCATGGTCCATTAAACTCGTTGAATGCCCTCTCCCTGTTATCTCACACTTGCAGGAACCATGACATTTTTCTGTGAAACAACATTTGATCCAGCAACGGTTAATGGCAATCTCAAGCCGTCGATCTCGGCAGTAGCTACAGGCATTCCATTATTTTCTTCAACCCGGAGTTTCATTTTCAAGATCTGCTCCATGTCTATCTTCCCTGAGGAATTATACTCAAGGTTCCCAATTCTTACCTGTCCTCCTGTCGAGGCAGCATTGTCTGCAGGAGTAAGTATAGAAACCGTTTTTCCATCATCCGCAGCCAGAAGCATACCCTGAGATTCTTCCCCTCTGAGCTTTGCCCATTTCAGGTTGTCAACCACAACTATCTTCATTCCTACCAGTTCATCCGGAGTGTAATAATTCCTGAGACCTGCAACGATCTGGGCTTCCCTGTAGCCAAGGTCCACCCTGAGAACGTAAAGCTTGTCAGCATTTGTGTGGTTATTCACTTCCTTTATCTGTCCTATTCTCAAATCGAGGCAATTCGGGTTTTCTTTCAGGAGTTCCAGTTTATGGAATGGCGGATCTGTCTTCACAGGGAAAAATTCTGAATTTTCCTTTACGAACAGATTGGCTGTGAAACCTGTTTCCCTGAACTTTGACGATCCTATTATCTCCAGCATCTTTTGTGAAGTTGAAGGTATCACCGGATAGGAAATCCCACATATATACTGCGCCAGTACGAGAGAGTGGTAGAGCTTTGAAATGCATTTGTTCCTGTCCGATTTTATCAGCTTCCATGGTTCGGATTGGTTAAAATATCCATTTGCATATTTGACCAGTTCAAGCCATTCTCCCATTGCCTTCTTGATCTCAGACTGATTCACAAAACTCGAGAATGCCTGAATTCTTTCCTGGGCAAATCTCATAGCATCGATGTCTCTATCATCCGTATTGACAGTTTTTGATGAAATATGCAGACCGTTGTTTGTTATGAAACTCACAAGCCTGTGAATGTAGTTTCCAAATTTATCTATCAGTTCCGTGTTGACTTTACTCTGCAAGTCTTCCACGGTGAAATCTGTATCCGCGCCTTCCGGCAGTATTGATGCCATGTAGTATCTGACGTAGTCTTTCGGAACAACCTTGATTATTTCATCAACCGAAAACCCTATTCCACGGCTCTTCGAAAACTGCTTACCCTTGAAAGTCAGGTATTCATTCGCAGTCACCATATACGGAAGATTGTAATCTCCCCTTGCCATGAGCATGGCCGGCCATATTATTGTGTGAAACGATATATTGTCCTTGCCCATGAAATGATAGTTTTTTACTTCCGGATTCTTGTAGAATTCCTCCCAGTAGTTATCATGTCCCGTCATTTTCGAATATATCCTAGCGGCTGACACATATCCAATGAGGGCCTCAAACCACACATAGATCCGCTTGTGTTCATATCCTTCAAGGGGGACCGGAACCCCCCATTCTATGTCCCTGGTCATTGGCCTTTCTTTCAGGCCATTCTCTATGAAGTTTCTCGTAAATGAAAGGACGTTATGCCTCCAGAAATTCTTTGTCTCAAGCCATTGCAGAAGCTGATCCTGAAATCGATCCAGCTGGAAAAACATGTGCTTCGTCTCCCTGAATTCCGGAGTTTCGCCACAAATCACACATCTTGGAGACTTAAGATCCATGGGATCAAGTGTCAAACCACAATTGTCGCATTGATCTCCCCTGGATCCTTCAAATCCACAATTCGGGCAGGTACCTTCAATGTATCTGTCTGGCATGAAGCGGTTACATTTCGGGCAGAATGGGGAAAACATGGACCTTTCAACAAGCAGGCCTTTATTGTAAAAGTCGAGGAAGAATTCCTTGACTGTGTCCTTGTGTTCCTGATAGGTGGTTCTGGAGAAAAGATCGAAAACAATATCCAGACTCCTGAAGGATTCCTCATGCTCGCGGTGATACTTATCTGCGATTTCTATCGGGCTGACATTCTGTTTATCTGCTGAAATTGTGACGGGGGTGCCGTGTTCATCACTGCCGGATATGAAAAGCACTTCGTTGCCGTTCATCCTCTGGAATCTCACAAAAATATCAGCGTTAAGGTAGGCTCCTGCAACATGCCCAAGATGCAACGGTCCGTTCGCATACGGAAGCGCACAGTTTACCAGGATCTTCAAATTAATCAGACACCTCCCTCACCAATTGTGATCCAATATAAGTTTTTGATTATAGCTGAACCGGATTGGTTCCACCGAACGAAGAATGAGAAATTTGACAGATCAGTATTCAGAAGAACAGTTTCGGGATGCTCTTATCAACATGTACAACCAGAACCTTGGCCATTTCTCCTTCTGCAAGCCAATCCAGTTCATTGAGTGATTCGTCTCCCTCTCTCGCTTCGACACCGAACGCTTCGGATATTTTCACAATATTCGTCCTGAAAGAAAGAAATGGCGCTTTCTCAACTCCGGGATAAAAACTTGTAGAGAAGCTCTTGAGAATGGAATATCCCTGATTGTCGAGTACCAGGATTTTTAATGGCAGATTATACTGGGATACCGTCCACAGGGTCTGTACAGTGTACATCATAGAACCATCTCCGATTATCTCCAGTACCCTCGGGTTCTTCATGGATATGCCGGCGGCCGCCGGAGTCGCCCACCCAAGTTGTCCGCTTTTTGCGGTGAAATATGAACGATCCCTGTATCCAAGATTTTTTCTGACAGCCACTGATGCTGATATTGCCTCATCAACAATGACATAATCATGGAACTTTTTTCTGACTTTCTGGAGTACGTAGTTCATGCCCAGGGTTCTTCTTTCCCTGGCTGCCACACTTCCGGCAGAGAGGTCTTCAGGTCTCCGGAAATCTCCCTTCGGTTTCACAATCTTTGTCAGTTCCCTCATAAAAAGGCCCGGATGGCTTGTTATGAACTCACCGTACTTGAATGAAGGTGACAGGGATATAGTTATAACCTTCTTGCCCGGAAGAAGAGGAGACTGGAGATAAGGGTAGATCGTAAAATCTCCCCCGAAGTTCAGTATCAGGTCATTTTTCATCAGGATCATGTTCATGGCAGTCGTTGCCGGCAGGATATCTCCAGCAAACCTGTGATTTCCTGACCTGAAACAGGCCCGGCTGCTTAAAGGCTCTGCATACACTGGGCAGCCCACCTTTTCGGCGAAATTCACGGCATCGTCCATGGAACCGTATGCGTCAATTTCCGATCCCGATATTATCGCCGGGCTGGCGGCTTCTTCAATGCATTTCGCCACGTATTCCACCTCAGCCATATCCACAAGCGCAGTGTTTGGATATTTCCAAGCCAGTCCAATATAATCAGCCTCCTCTTCCATCACGTCCATTGGAAATGAAACAAACACTGGACCCATGGGAGGTTCGAGGCTCTTCATCGCTGCCCGTTTGAGTGATCTTTCGATATCTTCCGGGTTTCTCACCTCATACCGGTATTTTACTGCATCGCTGACCAGTGAAAGAAGGTCGTGTGAAAGAAGAGGTTCGTAGTACACATGACGGTTATCCTGCTGACCCGAGGTTATGACAACAGGCGATCTGTTGAGACGCGCGGTGTGGATAAATGCCATTGAATTCGCCACGCCGGGAAGGGTGTGCAGGTTGACTATAGACGGCGTGCCGGTGTACTGTGCAAGTCCGTCGGCCATCCCTACCGATATGGAGTCATGGAGAGTCAGGACGTAATCCTTGATTTCCCGTAGCATTGGTATCTCCGTCGATCCCGGATTGCCGAAAACCGGGCCGATCCTCAGATCATTAAGCGTCCTTGCGAACAGTTCATAGCCTTTCAATCATAGCACCTTGTAGAGAGGCTGGAGTCCCTGCACATATTTCATCACATTGGCGACTGTTTCCGTTATAAACCTCTGCTGGCTTTCCATGGTGACCCCTGCTATGTGCGGTGAAAAAATAACCATTGTCCAGCCTGAACAGTTCGGATGAGAAATCAGGCGGCTCCTGACTGTATACATCTATTCCAGCCCTTATGCCCTTTGTTTTGATCGCTTTTATCATTGCTGCCTCGTCTACGACCTCGCCCCTCGATGTGTTTATGAAAATCGAGCCATCCTTCATTGTATTGAACTGTTTCTCGGCGATGAAATTTTTTGTCTCCGGAGTTAGCGGAACGTGAAGAGATATTATGTCAGATTTAGCGAGAAGTTCATTCATTGAATAAAATTTCAACCCGAGAATCTCCTCGTCCTCTTCCGGCAGTCTTACTGGATCATAATAGACAGTGTTCGCTCCGAAATAGAGCAGTCTCTCTGCCAGTTTTCTGCCTATTGCACCCATTCCTATGATGCCGAAAGTCTTTCCCATCAGGTCCATTGAGTTTGTCAGGACCGGCCAGTTGCCTTTGAGTATCTCGTTGTGGAAGTGTATCAGGTTCTTCAGGTGAGCAAGAGCCATTGTTATTACATGTTCCGCTACACTCTCCTTGTTTGCCACAGGTATGTTGCAAAGCATTATTTTTCTCGATTTGACAGCGTCCTGATCCACGTTGTCATAACCGGTGCTTGATATCTGTATCATTTTCAGGTTTGGAAGTTTTGAAATAAGATTTCCGTCAATTCTTGTGAATGTCGTAGCCACCAATACCTCGGCATTGTGTTCCGTAAAATCCGTAGAAGTTGAGATTTCACCATCCGGCAGTATCTGCCTGATGATCTCCCTGATATCGTCTATGGGAAGGAACGGCGGCAAAATGATGAGAACCTTCATGATGTACAATTAACGTGGGGCTAAATGGTTTTTTCCCACACAGCGTTTTTCTTTTTGAGGCGCTTCAGCTTAAACTGCACCGGAAAACTCTGGCACACCTCTCCCGACAACTGCTTTGAGAAGTGCAGGGTCACCCGTAACGGTAGAAAGAAGTTAAGGGAATGGTTATTTCATGAGACTACTTTCTCGAATCTTGTTTCGACCCATTTTCTGTCCATGTTCGAAAGGAAATATCCGAGTCTCGGTCCTTTGTCCTTCCCGATCAGTACTTTATAAAATACTGAAAAACCCTCCTTGGTATCAAATTCGCTAGACTTTATGAGTTCATGAACGCCATTGTGTATCTGGTCAGGCTGCCATTCCATTCCTTCAATTCTCTTGCGGAATTCCCTTATCAAGCCCTTCTCCCGGTCGTCCAGGCTTACGGTGCTATCCAGGGGCAGGATGCTGAACTTGACCTGATCCGGAGCATATTTGCCCAGCCATGCCTTGACAACTTTGATCTTGTTCGAAAGTTCTGGAGTTATGCTGGCATGGTTGTAACCGTTCCTCTGGATTGCAACCAGCATCTGGTTTTCTTTCGGATAAATCTGTACAAGCGTAATCAGATGCCTGAAGCTTATGAGGTCCTCCTTTTTTCCGGTGTCGATCCTTGACAGTTCATAGATTCTTCTTGAATCGTCATTGCTGATCTCCTCCCGGTTGAAATAAGCGTCCTCGTATTTTTCATATTCATCTATAAGATTGAGGAGACCGAGTCCGGGATCAAAATCGATATGCCTACCTGGCTGGCTTCTGGCTATGAGGAATCTGAGTATCTCCGGTGGGGCGAACTCAACCATGTCTGATGCTGGGATGTTTATTCCAGTAGACGAATGCATTGCACCCTTGCCCTTCAGGAATATGCGCTCGTAAATCAATGGTTTTGGAGCATTCTTTCCGAATATTTCTTCCAGTATCTTCTTTCCAGTGTCGTAAGACCCTCCTGCAGCACCATGATCTTTTCCGAAGGGCTCGACGGTAACACCCAATGCGAACCATTTGGCGGGCCATTCAATCCTCCAGGGAAGCTTGCCATCGTCCTTCCTGATGTCTGCCTTTCCCGTATTTCCGCATTTGCAGCTATATTCAATGTACGGGAAACTGTATGAGACAACAGCTGTGGAATTTATTTTCCCGCACCGGGAGCAGATCGGATTGTAAGGCGCCCAGTCTGTTTCTATCTCCCTGCCTGAAACATCCTCAAGAATTTTTCTGATCCTGTCCTGGTTTTTCATGACAATGTCGATAGCTTCGGTGAAAAGGCCTTTCCTGTACAGGTCTGATGTTCTCAGGACCTCTACCTTTACGTTGATGACTTCCAGTGTTTTCAGAAATGGTGCAAGAAAGTATTCCGAATATTTTCCGTCGCCGGCTGGAGCCGGTATCACATACAAAGGTTTCCCCACATGCTGGGAGTACGTCTGTGGGAGGAATGGGTAGACTTTCCTGAGCGGGTCCATGTCGTCGCACAGGTAAATGAATCTTGAGTTCAGTCCCTTATCTACAGAGGCTTTATAGATCAGGTCACCTGTTAAAATCTCCCTCATATTGCCAACATGTATTGGCCCGGAAGGTGAAATGCCGGTCGAGATCACCTGTTGTCCGGTGAGATCTTTTGTGAAAGCGTCAGCCCAGTGCATATATTAACTACGATCCGCCAACCAAATTCGTTCTGATGAGTGACCTGATTCTGACATCGGAAATTTCATCGGTATGCATCTTGGACGCCAGTACGACAACAAGTATCGGGTTCCCACCCTCGTTCCTTATGTCAAGTATGGCCCTCTTCAGGGTTTCTCCCGTACTGACAACGTCATCAATGATCACTATATTCTTACCCTTTACACTGGCAAAATTACTGCTGAAGAATCCCTCCTTCCTTGTCGGATGCGGCCTGTAGACAACAAGATCCTTATCCATAAGATAAGAAACCATCGTAGCATACGGAATGCCGTTCACCGTTATCCCAAGAATTGCGTTCACCTCAGTATCCTGGGCAAGGCATTCTTCTTCTATGATATCTGTTATGACTTCAGAAATAGATCCAATCCTGTTCCCGGTTACACCTATCGTTCTCCAGCCTATTTTAACGTCCTGCACCTTGGATTCCTTGAAAAACTCCTTACTGAGGAGCCACGTGACCGTACCTACAGAAAGGTGGAGTTCGGTTGAAATTTCCTTATCTGACATGCCCTTATTTTTCAATTCCAGGGCTCTTTTGTACAGTTCCTCTATACTTTTCATTTCCATCCCTTTACTCTCGTATAACTGAGTAAAGTATCCTGAATATTATAATCTTGACGTCACTTGAGTACAGGTATGTCCCCGTCATGATTCTGTATTTCTTCTCTTATCCTGGCTGCAACCCGGTCAAGTTCGTGATCGAGTGCAATCCTTCTTCCCCACTTCAGCTCCCTGTCGGGAAACCTGGGGATAATGTGAACATGATAATGAAATACTTTCTGGTTCGCGCAGGCACCGTTATTCTGGCCTATGTTTATCCCTTCCGCGCTCACAGCCCTGATTATTGGGGGAGAAAGCGCCTTGGTTACCCTGTGCACTTCAAGGTATGTTTCGTAGTCGATATCCAGTATGTTCTCGTAGTGTTCCTTCGGGATTACCAGGGCGTGTCCCGGTTCCACAGGGGCATTGTCCATGAATGCGAGTACCTTGTCACTCTCATATATCACGGAAGCCTTCCTGTTTCTTACGATTTCGTTGCAGAAGATACAGTGGTTCTTGAACATTACAAATTGCAATTGCGAATTAAAATAAATATTATGGGTATGGTTTGCCGTTGTTTTTGAATTTTGCATGGCGTCGATCCTGAATGGTTGAGACACACGGTTATATCGCTGTTTTTCCCGATTTTCATGAAATTGGGAAACCTCTGCCAAACATAAAATACACGTCAACAATGTCAAATTATGCCAGGCGGAACAATAAAAATGAATAAGCCACCACCTCAGCCCATCATAGGTCCACCACCAAAGTCGACGAAATACAAGGGTGTGAAACATACAATAATGGTTATGAGCGGAAAGGGAGGAGTCGGAAAATCCACTGTTTCAGTTAATATCTCAGTAACACTGGCAAAGAAATTCAAGGTAGGCCTTATTGACGCAGACATCAATGGCCCTGACGATCCAAAAATGCTTGGGGTCTCAGATGCACAGATTGAGGCAGGGGACGCAGGCATTATTCCAGTGAGTTCGAAATACGGGGTAGACGTCATATCTATGGGTTTTCTTCTCCCTAATGAAGATACTGCGGTCATATGGCGCGGAGCGCTGAGACACAAAGCCATTCAACAGTTTCTGGAGGATGTGGCATGGGGCGAGAGAGATTATATCATCCTTGACATGCCGCCTGGAACCGGTGACGAAGGTCTTTCAGTGGCACAGCTGGTCCCGGATGCCGACGGAATCATAATAGTCGTGACTCCTCAGGACGTTGCGCTTCTGGATGCCAGAAAAGCCATGAACTTTGCAACCCAGCTGAAGCTCCCGGTTCTTGGAATAATTGAGAATATGAGTGGTTTCGTATGCCCGCATTGCGGGGAAACTGCCAATATTTTTAAGACAGGAGGAGGGGAAGAGGCTGCAAAGAAATACAATGTCCCTTTCCTTGGAAGAATTCCTCTTGTGTCGGAGGTCGTAGTAAGCTCTGACAATGGTACCCCAATAGCGGTAACCGACAACGTGGTCGCGAAGATTTTTTCAGATATAACCGACCGAATCGTCGAAATTGTTGAGAAGAGAAAGTAACATTAGACCATTTCTATAATCTTATGATCCCTTCAATAAAATAATGTCAAAACGGTATTTTTCACCCCGATGAACCTAAAAAAACTATGATTTCATAACCAGCATACATTTCCTCCGGAATCCCATTTTTAATACCTCTTTCATACCTATGATGAAATCCAGCTGTTCTCCAGCCTTCTCAAGGACGAGGAATAATCGCTCCTTGCAGTCCTCATGAGCGACTGGACTCTTATCCGGGAATTGAACTCCCTCCATCTCTTCCTGTAATCATTGCGATCAATGTCCCCCGCCATGGCCATGAGCTGATCCCTCGACACATCCGGCGGTACGAGGAATGAGCTTCTTCCGTACTGTGCAATGTATGAGTCCCATGACCGCATTCCTGACATTCTGCGGTATGAGGTCTTCTCATGCCTTATGGTGATCTCGAGGCCGTTGCCCGTTCTCGGAATCCTTGCATCGTCGTAGCAGTAAAAGAGACCGTCCCAGTGGTTCTCAATGGCATGAGCCATTGCGTTCAGGCTGGAGTGTATGCCGCCTTCCCTGATCCTGGAGTTCACGGACTGGAGGAAGGCATGCAGTTCTGTCCTCACAGCATTGGAACCCCCGGTGGAGGCGAGGATTGACCTGAGCCGTCAGACTTGACTTTGAGGGGAGGCCTTCCACCCTCCTCTGTGTTGTTTTTGAAGAGAACAGACACCATGGATGCCAGGGAGTTCCAGTCAACCATAGGTTCCAGCTTGGCAAGTGCAACCATGCTGCTGATCTGGTTATACGCTTCGGGAATGCTGAAATCACGCAATGGACTCATTATAATACACATGAAACAGGCATGGATAAAGGTTTCGCTATCAATAATGGTCAATAAAAGATGAGAAATACGGGTCTGAATATACATCAGATTTAGAGTGGCTTCCAGGATTGACCCTACTTTTTAGAAAAAAAGTCATGAGTGAAATTTTTGAAAAACGATCCTAGAAATCGTATTACCAAGACTTAAGAGTTGTCAATATGTTGTGGCTAGTAACTTCTTCCATTTCTATTTCTCTCTCCTCTTCCATAAGTCACCCCCAATTAAGAGTGCTATTATTATATAATAATATTTTGTATTGTTGTAACCTAAATTCAGAGCTTGTTTAGGGATCAATTGAATTATTTTTACGCACAGACCGCAAGATCTTTATGCCTCTCTGAGTTCCCTATTTGCTGAACATTACAGGGAGATCAAGAAGATCAACGGGAAGGAGTACGCGTATGAGGTCTCCATGGTATGGGATTCCGAACACAAGAAGAGGCACAAAGTGTCCAGGTACCTTGGAAAGGTCATTGATGGCAAGCCCACGAGGATCAGGGAGATTGTTTCCGTTCGAGGACATTCTCCTGAGAGCGATGGAGGAGAACGAATATTATTCCCTTATGGAAGCAGGGAAGAATCCCCAGTTCTCACCGGATAAGGCAGGAAAGATTGCCATACTGACAAACACGAGAGAAAAGCCACAGACAATATTCGAACTGTACAAGTCCAGGAACGATGTGGAGGAGGCATTCGACGTGTTCAAGAATCTTCTGAAGACCGATACGCCATACCTCAGGGACGATGATTCCATGAGGGGATATGTATTCGTATCATTCCTCTCCCTCATTGCATATTA
>JAJZOT010000320.1 GCA_021847855.1 Thermoplasmata archaeon
ATTTCTCCAAAGGAAATTCTTCATCCATTTCCACAACTTCAAGGAGGCTAAAACCTGCTTTCGTGACAAGGGATTTCCATTCCGATGCTGTCTCCGCGGATGCATGGGAAGTATCCCGAATTTTCTCTAGTTCATTGAAGAAATCCAGATCATCCGTTCCAGGACGTGTCATATCGGTAATACCGATCTTTCCTCCCGGTTTGAGGATGCGGTATACTTCCCCAAGAAATTTGGCTTTGTCCGTAAAGTGATGCGCCGCCCTTCTGCAAGTTGCTATGTCAAAACTTGAATCTGGAAATGGAATAGATTCGACATTGCCAAGAACAAAGTCGATGTTGGAAACCCCTTCCTTCACCGATATTTTTCTCGCTTCATCCAGCATTTCTTCTGTCCCATCGTATGCTACAACCCTGGCCACACGCTTTGAAAGTGCGATTGATGTGAAACCCGTTCCCGCAGCCAGGTCAATTGCTGTTTGTTCCTTGCCGGGATTCAATCTCTCAATAAGTTCATGAAGATCTGAACCAGTCTTGTGAGAATTGCTCTTGCTGTAATTTTCCGCGTTTTTAGAAAAAAAATCCCTGAAATCAGTCATATCCTGTGAATATGGAATACGATATATTGATTTCACTCTTCTCATTTTCTTTTTAGATATAGCATATAATTCGCCTTGGAATATGGGTTTAGATTAATCACTTGCATAGTACTGAACCCTTCAATCTTCCCAGTTTCTGTTTTGAGTATGTCTTCTTCGTTACCTTTACTGGAGATCGCCCTTATCTTCAAAATAAGGAGAGCTTCCCGTGCTTCTGGAAAAGCTTCAGCATTAGCGTTGAATATCTGTACCTGGTTCCTTTGTGCAACATCCTGATAAATAATTTCAGCACGTTCGACAAAAAACCGGTATCTTCCAGGAATGCCGGCATCTTCCAGTATAGGATAGATGTTGTTCCTCCTCTGTGACAGGGAGAGGAGTTTCACGAAGGGATCGTATGCCTTCTCTATGGCAAATATCTGACCGGCATTACATATATCGGATAGGTGGCTGACTGTTGTCCCGGTTGATGCACCCAGATAAAGTATCCTGCTGTCCCTGTGAAAAGGCAAATTATCAAATCTTTTTAAGATAGCCGCTGCAACTTTGCTTCTCTTGGGTTCCCATTCCCTGAAATAGAAGCCGTCTGATTTTCGTACGTCCTCGCCATATACCGAATCCCTGTACTGTGAAGTGGTATACAGTTTTCCCTGTTTCCTTACTATTCCGAGAGATGTTAGGTCCAATGGGCAGAAGAGCGCGATAAAGATAAAAATATATGGTTTAATGAGGAGAATTAAGTTATTATCTATTGTTTGCTTATGATCGTTGATATTTATGGATTGTGAAATGTGCGGAAAAAGCGCACCTCGTTTGACAAAGGTTAGAATTGACGGAGCAGTCCTCAATGTCTGTGAATCCTGCGCCAGATATGGCACTCCTGCAGAAAGTGTCAGGACAAAGTTTTCCAGTCCGTCAGTACAACAGAACATAGAACCTGTGAAGATTCCACAGAAAAAGATCGTTGTTCCCCCGGCCAGGCCTTCCTCGAAAAGAAGGAGATCCGAAAATATAGACACTCTTCAGATCGTACCAGAATATGCAGACCTGATCAAACAGGCAAGATCAAAACTATCCTTAACCCAGGATGAACTTGCAGCGAAGATCCTGGAGAGAAAAAACGTATTATCAAGCATAGAGCGCGGTGATTTGCTGCCTGAAATAAGGACAGCAAGAAAACTAGAAAAACTTCTTGGTATCAAACTTGTTGAAAACGAGGAGTAATCACCAGAAAGTACTAAATTGATTTGGGGATTTGGAAAAATGGAATTGAAAGAGAAAGTGATAAAATACATAGAATTGGAAGAAGAAGCGCTTAAAAAGATAAAAATTTCAGTTCCCGAGGATTCTTTTTTAATTGAATATGCAAGAGATGCGATGAAAATGATAGTGAGCTACTTTAATGATGCAAAACACTTCCATACACAGAATGATGAGATAAATGCTTTTGCTGCTCTGAATTACTCTTACGGATGGATAGATTCTCTTGTGAGATTGGGTGTATTTGACGGAGACCGTGATCACAAGCTCTTCACTCTTTATAAATAAAATATTGAAGTAACTTTAAATTGTCTTTACAGATAAGGGCGTTACCCCTTTGATGAAAGTATCTTAATATATGAAGCAATAAGGGTAGGCACATTTAACTGAAGGATGGTTCAATGGCTCAAGATCAAAAAGAAAAAAGAGACGATTTCCAGTACATAGTAAGAATTGCGAGTAAAGACCTGAATGGAGAGAGGTCTGTAGAGTTAGCCCTTGCTGACCTTAAGGGCGTAGGAATTAGACTTTCAGACATGATTATTTTAAAACTCGGACTGCCTAAGAATAAAAAAATAGGTGAGCTTAGCGAGGAGCAGATAGACCAGCTTAGCGACTTTGTTGAGTCTGAGAAATATGAAGGGCTTCCGTCCTGGGCCCTTAACCACAGAAGGGAAATGGTCAGTGGAGACGATCTTAACCTCGTTACAAATGATCTTGACATACAGATTCAGGATGACATTAATGCCATGAAGAAGATAAAATGCTATAGAGGAGTCAGGCACGAGAGGGGTAAGAAGGTCAGAGGCCAGAGAACCAGGTCAAATGGCAGAAAAGGACTGACCGTGGGAGTCCAGAGGAAAAAAGATTAAGGAGGATGATGAATGGGCGATCCTAAATTTCCACATAAAAAATATTCAACACCAAGACACCCTTGGGAGAAAGACAGAATAGATGCTGAAAAGCAGATCCTTGTCAAATACGGCCTCAAGAATAAGAGGGAGCTATGGAAGGGTATGGAACTTCTGAAATCGTTCAGAAGCCAGGCGAGAGATTTGCAGGCCAGAATGAGAGTGAACGATCCGAACGCTGGAAAGCAATTTCAAGCTTTAATAAACCGGCTCAGCAGATACAGTATACTTAACCAGAATGCTACTCTTGACGACGTATTGACACTGACGATAGACGACATAC
>JAJZOT010000321.1 GCA_021847855.1 Thermoplasmata archaeon
GAAGAAAGTTCTATAGGGGATTTCCCTGATCTTGCTGTAAAATACCTTAATGACATAGCAGAATTCGTCGAATCAAAGAACATGGATCTTACAGAGCCAGGGGATTTTCTCGGAAACCATGTTGCATTCTCCATAGCAAGGGCAGCAAAACTGGTCGCACGTGAAATTGATGCTGATGCAATTGTTGCCTTCACAAAATCCGGTAACACAGCCAAGATGATCTCTGCCGTCAGACCCGGGATACCGATAATGGCCGCGGTTACGTCTGAAAGGACAGCGAATAAGCTGAATCTCTACAGGGGCGTCGATCCCATTGTTCTGGATGCAGAAAATGTTGAGAACCTTGACCTTAACATGGCATTAACCATATTTGAACGGCGTTCTTCTCTCAAGAAAGGGAGCAGGGTCGTAATAACCTCGGGAGCGCCATACTTTACATTTGGCGGGACAAATGAGGTGAGGGTGGCAACTGTGGGGAATTTCATGGGACGTGGATATCCTTATGGCAAGAGCGTAAAAGGAACAGTGGCCCTTAAACCTGGCGAACCTGGTGACATCCTTATATGTACAAGGGCGGATCTTCCGGAAAATCTTGACTATGGGCGCCTGAAGGCAGTAATATTTACAACATATATACCACACAGCCTCCGCGAGAGAATAAAGGAGAGGGGACTTACGGTAGTTCACAACACAAAGCTGGTCAGGGAGCTAAAAGCCGGCGAGACAATACATATAGACGGCGCAACCGGAGTAATTATATCCTGAACTTCACCTTTCCTTGAAATTTGCCGGTTCAGGGCGATCGGGACTCATTTTCCCGTTGTGACCGGGAAGATACAAAAATACCTCCAGTGAATTACGGGAAATTCCCGGACAGTCTTCTGAATTTCAGTTGAATATGGTCTTCTGTGAACGCTACGGCTTTTCTATTCGATATGTATAAATACGTTTTTAGGCTCTCCGCCACATTGCACATCTTCGGTGAGTATTAAATGAATGACGGAGATTTCATCAAAATTAATTTTGAGATGTATGTCGGAGAGGACAGGAAACTTGTCTCTACCAATAATGAACAGCTTGCGAAAGACAACAGTATATTTGACGAGAAACTCAAATACAAGGAAACAGTCCTTATAGTTGGTTCTGAGAATCTATTCCCTGAGATCAATGAGTCCTTCAGGAATGCGGAAACAGGAAAGGACTATGAAGTGGTCATAACCGCTGAAAATGCGTATGGCGTCAGGGATTCGAAAAATATCAGGGTACACACCGTAAGGGAATTCCAGAGGCAGAAGGTTGATCCGGTTCCCGGGCAGGAGATCTCTATCAACGGGAAAAGGGGACGCGTTATTTCCGTTACTCCTGGAAGAGTGCTGGTTGATTATAATCATCAGTGGGCAGGAAAATCTGTATTGTACAAATACAACATAGCTGGAATTGTAGACGATGCGAAAGAGAAGATCAAGGCCTTAATTGACTATAATTACAACGTAGATTCGGACAAATTCCAAGTTTCGATCGGGGGGAAGGACATTACCGTCACGGTTCCTGAGGAAACCAAGTTTGACCCGGTGTGGATCGAGGCAAAATACAGGCTCGTCAATGATATCAGGAAACACTTCCCATCCATGGACATAATGATCGTGGAATCCTATAAGGGTGAAGAGAAAAAGATAGAGGAAACGGCCCCCGCTGATGCAGCTTCTGCAGAGAAACCAGAAAAAGCTGAATCAAAGAGTGAATCTGATGGGTCAAAAATTGAACAAGAGCATCCCCAGTAAGGTTCTTCTGAAAGAGAGAAAGGAAAATTATTTATCAATCTTTTCCGAGAGGCTGAACAGCTTATCGGAGAGAATCTCAGTTATTCTAGTCGGTCCGAAATATCAGGGAAACATAGGTGCTGTAGCACGACTTTTGAAAAATTCCAGCCTGACTGATCTCAGGATGGTATCTCCGCCTGAACTCACTGACGAAGCGTATTCCAGGGCGATGAACGGCAAAACGTTGCTCGAATCCGCCAAGATTTACGACTCCCTGGAAGAAGCGGTAAAGGACTTTACAATAGTTGCAGCAACTTCAAGTGCACCGACATACAGTGACAGAAAATTCCTCAGGTTACCGACCACTCCATGGGATTTCTGGAAGCTGAGGATAGATTCAGGAGAGCGCATCGCGCTTGTCTTCGGAAGAGAGGATGACGGCTTGAGAAACAGCGAGCTTGAACTGTGCAACGCTTTCATTTACATACCGGCAAACCCGGAATACCCGGTGTTCAACCTGTCACATGCCGTCAGCATAATTCTCTATGAGATGATGAAGCAGATACCGGAATCAACACCACACATGGCTGAACCCGCAAGTCCGGAAAATTTTTCCCTTATGATTAAAGGATTTAGCGATGTGCTCCAGATGTCCGGTTATCCTGATTACAAAATGGTAAACACACAGATAATGCTGCAGAAAATATTTTCCAGATCCAATTTGACGGAATCTGAATTCTACAGGATTATGGGTATAATCAGGTACCTGAAATTCATGAGAAAGGGGAGTGCCGGAAACGAGGATAAGGAAGGCAAACCAGATGATCAGGATGTTCTCGGACGCAAAATAAAAGGGGTTTAGAAAACTTTTATTAATGATTCGACATTCGGTAGAAGTACCGGTAGAATACAATGTCGCTTAAACCAAACAACAAAGAAAGTCCCATGCTCAAGGAGACTATAGAGGAACTTACTAAAATATCAAGAGAAAACGATAACCCTTTCTGGAGAGATATCGCCAAGAGGCTGAATGGCTCCAGGAAGAATTACGCCAGCTTAAATCTTGGAAAGATTGACAAGCTTATTGAAGATGGGGAAATTGTCGTTGTTCCAGGCAGCCTGTTGGGTGCAGGCTACTTCGAGAAGAAAGCAACGCTTTCCGCATTGAAATTTTCCAGGAGTGCCCAGGAAAAGATCAAGCAGAGCGGAAGCACCCTTAAGACTCTAGTCGAGTTGGCCCGCGAACATCCAAAAGGTACAAATCTAAAAATTTTAAGGTGATAAATTTG
>JAJZOT010000322.1 GCA_021847855.1 Thermoplasmata archaeon
GGTTTTCCTTGAGAGCACAAAGGAAGCACTTGAAGGGCTTGCAATAAACAGGGACGATGAGATACACGTAGAAACTTTCTGTGGCGGGGTCATGGACATCTTCATGGAACCATTCATGCCATCGGAAAGGCTTGTCATAATCGGTCAGGGCGGAAAGGACGACATAGAGAGTGCACTGGTGAAACTCGGAAAGATGGTTGATATGGAGGTTGTGGTGATCGATCCCAACCCCGTGCTTGACACCAAGCCGGATGTTCTCGTCAATTCCATGAACAATCCCGTGGGTGAGTTCAAGTTTTCCGCTGATGATTATATTGTGATCCTCACCAAGGGGGCAAGCGATATAGAAGCTCTCGAAGCAGCATCGAAATCAGGTGCCAGGTATGTCGGGATGCTGGCAAGCAAGAAGCGAATCAAGGCGGATTTTGAAATAATCGAGGCAAAAGGGGTCTCGAGGCAGTTCATGGATTCAATCCACGCACCAATCGGTGTTGATATAGGTTCAGTGACGCCGGAGGAGATCGCTCTGAGCATAATTGCGCAGATAATTTCCGTCAGGCGCACACATCAAACGGCCAGCTGAAATTTATAGATGTTAAAGCTGACCAACTGTATGGGAAAAATATTCAGTTTAAGACGGCAGTGATATGAGGGTATCACTGGGAGTCTTTGCCTTTCAACCCCTTCTTTATTAATTTCATTTCTTTCTTCTTCTGCTTCATCTCTTCATTGTAGATCTTTCTCTGAAGCTTCTCCCTTTCCTTCAGAACTCTACCCTCAAAGTATTCCTTTCCACCTGCAACAGACCAGAACACTCCTTCTATATTCTGTCCGGTCTTCTTTCCCATCTCTTCCATAACATCAAGCACGTTCTTGTTTATTTTTACCTGTATTTCAACGTCTTCAGCCATTCAAATCTCCAGTTAAACATTAATTATCAGCTTATAATATTTTGCTGGCTATTTTTAGACAGACTTTATACTGTTCCTTATGCCCTGAAACTTGTGTTGTTCATTTCATTGGTACTCCGGTGAAAGGTTTAAAAACATCCTGAAAATCGGTCAGGGTGAGAACAGAGGACATTGAAAAGTCACAGGAATACTTCACGTCAACAGTCGCACTGGTTACCGCTAAGTGCGGCGAGAAAACAAATGTAATGTCAGCCGAGTGGTCACTCAGGGTATCTCTTGATCCTTTCCTTATGGCAGTATTTGTAGGGTATGAGAGAGGAACATACGATCTTATCAGGGAGTCTGGAGAGTATGGTCTGAGCTACTGCTCCGACCAACAGGGAAATCTTGCACATATAGCGGGCAATAATTCGATCAAGGACGGGAACAAGTTTGAACTTGCGGATTTCAGGACCTTCAAACCGAAACACATCAATGCTCCGTTGATTGATGGGGCTATATCCAATTTCGAATGCAGGGTGATTGATGAATTCAAGGTTGGAGATCATGCTGCATTCATTGGAGATGTACTCACTGCTTACTATGATGATTCAAAAAGTCCCCTCGTGTTCCACGGCGGTCAGTTTTTTCATCTAGGAATGCAGATATCAAAATCATGAAAAATTCTTCCAGCTACCGGTAAAAGCTTCTAACTTAGGGTCACGTCCCTGCAATAACAATAGATGCCCATAATAGTGCGAGGGGAGGGATTTGAACCCACGAACCCCTAAGGGACAGAATCTTAAGTCCTGCACTTTTAGCCAAGCTTAGCTACCCTCGCAGTGTATCGGTTTATAGTTTTTGGATATATTAAAAGTGCTGAAGTTCAAAGACTGAAGAAGAAGTATTCTTCCTTGAGTGTTGAATGCTGGATAATATCGTAGAATAAGTGCCCGAAAAACATTCGCTTAGTGATCTTAAATAAACTCAGGATGGGAATTTTCCAATATACGTCTAAATAATTTCTCCTACCCAAGAAAATAATGGTTAAAACATCAACTGTGGATTTATTATTTATATCATGGGGATAATGTATTTTCTATGGGCTAAAGACCCGTCAGGAACTCCTAGAGTTGTTACGCGGCAAAATCAATAGTAAAACACTAACAGCTAACCCAGCTCTACTACAGAGGAACCAGTTTGACTCTAAAATTAAAAGTTGGAAAGAAGGGGTACATTATACTACCCAAAGCCCTAAGGGAAGCAATTGGAATTGAAGAAGGAGATGATCTTACGGTTAGTCTAAACGAGGGGATAGTTCTTACACCTTCCAAGAAATTTGATAAATTCGCATTTGAAAAGGTGGCCAAATCACACAAGGAATCTATTCTTTCAGTAAAGGACGCTAAACACACAGAAATGGGTGAAGTTAAGAAATATTCGTTGGAGGATGAGTTTTGACCAGCGTATTCATAGATGCAAATTTTTTCATATATATGAATACACCAATCAGAAACCTTGACAGTTTTATTGATTACTATGAAAAAGAACTTACCAGCACCAGGACTTTTACTAATTTGATGGTTTTAGACGAGCTTGTTTATTTTTCCAAGAAGAAATATGGCATACCAACCAACGTAACTCTTGAATTCATTGATTCCATGGTACTCCCATTCACATCCATTCTTCCGCTTGAGGAAAGCGATTATCTGATTATGAAGGAAACCATAAAGTATTGCCCAAAACCAAGCGACGCATTGATTGTCGCCTCCATGAAGCGATCATCTATTACAGACATTCTTAGTGAAGACAGCGGTTTTGATAAAGTATCCGGCATCAGTAGAAGGTGGCTAAATCCTTAAAAAAGATTCCTGCTGTCTAAACCATACGCTACAATTATGTGTGGATGTAATCTGAACTTCAGGAAATTATGGAATATTAGCCGAGTCTGCAAAATTTTAACCTATGTCAGGCCATGATGTGCCTGTTCTCTGGTCAAATCGTTTCAGGAAAATCTTGACCTTTTTATTGAAAGAAACGGAATAAGGCAAATTTAAATTAAAAGTCTGCATAAAGAGGATATGGCTATTCCGGGAAATTTTCCAGATCAGGGTGAGCTGGTTGAGTTTGAGACTGATGACGAACCGAAGT
>JAJZOT010000323.1 GCA_021847855.1 Thermoplasmata archaeon
GGTCAGATCAATTCTGGAACCCGTGTTCCACTGAACCGAAAGAAAAATATGTAACGATTGCTTTATAATGATAACATTATTAAACTCCTTGCGGAAACGCCAAGGGATCAGAAGATCATCGATGCTTAAAGGATGAGGAATTAAGAAGGATTATCGGCTTGACGCTCCTGAGGGCTTTGAAATACCTGATGGATATGAAATTGAGGTTGGGATAACCCATATATATTATATGGGAGTTATTTGTGAATTTCTTTCATGCGAAGCTTAGAGAATTAGAGAAAAAATAGGCTATTTTTATGGTTCGTCAATATAATGCCCATATGAAAAAGCGACAAATTGGATATTGTGGAAGTTTGCCTAAGAAAATAAATGAAAGTCTAATCGTTAAATTCGCTGTTGAATTGATCTATAATGATGCCGTCTTCTACTTCAAGCTTTCCGAAAAGTCCCCTTGGAGATAATATAAATTCTATAGGGATCTTAATACGACCTATTTTAGCATGAAACCTTGTCGGGTCTTTGGTAATTAGATATTTTACTGTAGCGTAGTGCCATTCAACTATGGTTTCTTCATCTATACCCATAGATTCCTTTTCGGAGTTAACTTGTAGTTGCGCCTCGGTTGCATATTTAGTTCGGTAAGGCGTAATAAGGCCACGCATATTGGCAAAGAAAGACTCCGTAAGTTCCTGTGATTCTCCTTTGAGTCTTTTATTCCAGTGTTTTTCAAATTCCTTCCAAGCCGACAAAGTGACGACAGCCTTGGTATCATTCAATGCTATCCAGTATCTGAGAAATGCAATGTATTTATTAGATCTCTCTGGTAATTCAAATAATACATCCTGTGTGATAACTATCTTTACAGTATTATCAGTCAAAAAAAATCTAGCTCACTATATCTATTTTAATTTCTCATAAAAAGTATCGAAGTAATCGTTTATAGTTCCTTCAATGGGATCTACACTGACAACCCTCAAAGGTGAAGACTCTGCATATGAGACCTTGACATAACCTTTAAAGTTAAACTCATTAGGAAGGTTTTCTAATTTCCCCTGAACCTCCCTCTTAGCAGCATCTGAAAGTTGATTCACCTTTCTTATCTGGATTTCTACAATCCTTTCGCCGCTCATGTTCTTTTATCCCTCATGTACTATATCTTTATATCCTATATGAAATTGCATGAAATAGTTATATTTAATACATGGTATCATAATAGTCTTAGATTTTTTTACCATATGTAGTTGTATTCAAATTGCTAAATTTCCGTCAACACTTTCTCGATCTTCGCCAGTCCGTGCAGGAAGGTCATTTCATCAATAAGTACTGGAGGAGTTATTTTCAACACATTGTTTTTCTCCCCGACAAGACTGCAGATGACGCCTTCCCTGGATAATCGTTCCCTGACGTCGTATGCATATTCAGTTCCTTCGTCGCCACCGCCGGAAAGATCCACTCCAATCATGAAGCCTCTTCCTCGTACCTCCAGGATTCTTTGATTCCTTATTTTTCGAAGTCTTGTGATTGCCAGCATTCCCATCTCTCTCACATTGATCAACTGATCCTCGGTCAGAGCTTTCATGACATTTATCCCCACGGAAGCACATGCAGCGTTGCCGCCCTGCATCCCCAGTACGTTCCCAAACGGCCTGTCCCATGATCCATTGTAGAGTACACCCCCAATAGGCAATCCTGCCGCCATGCCCTTGCCTATACATACCATATCCGGAACCAGATCATGCTTCCTGAAAAGGAACATTTCACCTGATCTTCCAAATCCAGTATACACCTCATCCACTATAATGCGAAGGCCATATTTTCCGGAAAGCGCCTTCAGGTGCCTGATGAATTCCTCAGAGAGCACTATCACTCCTCCGTCTGACTGGATTAGCTCCATAATCAGAGGCTTTCCGTTGAAGTCCCAGGATCCGGCTGCCTTTTCCATTATCGACTCATTATATTCTTTGACTGAATGTTCTTCATCCGGACTTTTGGGGATTCTGAGATGGACAATTCTGTTGTCGTAGTCTATCCCAAGACCGTTTGAAACGAGATATGTGAGATAAGTTCTGCCATGATATGCACCTTCGAGTGAAACAATGGGTGGGCCGTATCTTGACAAGGCCATGTCGCACGCTTCAGTTCCGGATGTTGTGTAAGCTATTTTTTCGAACCCGGAAGCTCTCCTCAGCATTTCTGTGAAGGTTTCAGTGTACCGGTTTTTAAAAACGAGCGAACTTACCGGGGAAATATCCAGTGTTTTGAAGAAGTCATAACCGGTCGTCATACCTGAACCAGAGAAGTCCAGATATTTCTCCTCTCCTGATTTTACGTAGAATCTGTCGGTTCCAGTAACCATCAGTTCAAATTTTTTGAATTGCGGACTAACCATTTGCTGGCCTCATTGTTTAAGGATAGAAAAAATAGGGGTTAAAATTTGACCCCGTAAAAATTACGCCTTAGTATCCTCGAGCTTGTCCATTTTCAACTTGTTCCGTCTTACGAATGTTACGGCCACAGCAATTACTATCCATGCCGGTATCATGTAATACGCTATAGAAAGAGGCCAGGTCAGGCCAAGCAGGGAATAATAGATTGCTACTATCATCAGGATGGATGCGATGGTGGGTGCAACGATGTGCGTCAGAATTTTTGTTATCCCAAGCTTCTTCGTAAAAAGGATCAGTGCCTGATTTACTATCACGTGGTATATCAGGGTAAACACTGTGATGGCTATTGCCCATATTACAAACGCGTCGAAGAGACCGTCACCTACGCCGAATAAGTATATCATCGGTAGAAGCGTCAGGAGTATTCCGACTACGACTGTTATGAACACCGCTATCACTGAAACGTACGGCGTTTTGTGCTTGGGATGAATTTTTGTCAACACCGAAGGAAATATGCCGTCCCTTGCCAGTGCGTAAAGTGCCCTGGAACCGCTGTTACCGAACAATACTGGAGACATAAGCTGTGAGACTTCCACCACAACAAACGCTGCCACTGCAAGTCCGGTCCCGTAATACGCCTGAGTCA
>JAJZOT010000324.1 GCA_021847855.1 Thermoplasmata archaeon
ATTGTCAGATCCGTCTCGCTTGAGGATGTGTTCATTAACACGCTTACGGGTGACGCAGCATGAACGTCCTGAATTCATACAGGTTGATGATTCGTAATGTAAGGATAAATACAGACCCAGGCACACTGGTTTTCCTTATCCTGATGCCTACAATATATCTCGTATTCATGGGCTATATGTTCGGAACCCTCATAAGCGGAATAAACGTTGCAAATTCAACCGTCAATTATTCAGTATTCCTGTCACCAGGTATAATCGCATTTGAGACCACGACAGCAGGCGTTGTTGCAGGAAGCCTGCTCTGGTCTGACCGTAGATACGGCATGTTTGAGCAGATCCTGTCCAGCCCGTACAAGAGATCTGAATATCTGTTCGGCATCCTCCTTACGACGATTGTGTTCGGTTTCATAGGGTCTGGGATCATGCTTGCATTCTCTGAAATAGCAATGTCATACCGGCCAATATCCCCATTAGGTGCTGGAATGATTGTCGTAAATGTTTTCCTTGGCAGTATCTTCTGGGGGTGTTTATTCCTCGCAATCGCTGCCAAGGTCAAGTCTAACCAGGCTTACAACAGCATCCAGATTCTGATAATATTCTTCGCAGATTTTGCAAGTACAGTATTTTATCCAATCACTTCTGCCACTCCAACTGCTTTAAAATACCTGTTTTACGTGAATCCGCTGACATATATAGCTGACGGGGTCCGGGCAGGATATGTCTCACAGATAAACGGATCTGATATGCTTCAGCTGCTTATCATAACCATAGAAACTGCCATAATAGTGATCATAGCATCCCTTCTTTACAGGAGGGTGAGGGTAGGGATTAACTGAGGACCTGGAATGCCGTCGAGAATATTGATAAACTCTAAACTAAACATACTTGCAACTGCTGATGAGGTGTGGAGAGTCATTTCAGACTGGACACTGATCCCTCAGTTCTGGCATGGTACGAGATCACTTTCTAGAAACGAGGATGGGAGTTTCAGGATAAGGTTTGCCTTCCCTGCAAAGGGCGTCCTCAAAATAGAAAAGATGCCCACTCAGCGCCTTGTGAAGGAAACTTACACAAGGGGGCCTTTCAGCGGAACCAAGGACGTATCAGTGACAGAGGGCAAGGACTTCTGCACTCTTTCTTCAACCTGGGATATAAAGTTGAAGTTTCCATACACCATTTTCTCCAAAAAGATGAAGGATCACATGATAACAGGAACGAAGGGTGCACTGAACAGGATCCGGGATTATGTAATGTCGATGAAGGATTGAATCCTTTATGGTACCGACATACATCTTAACTTATTCCTTTATTATATATTCAGCAATATCATGATTATGCCTTATGCCACTTTGAAAATGATTGAAGAAAACGATCTTTACAGGTCTTCGGTGCTTAACCTTCAGGCTTCCGAAAACCGCTTAAGCCCTGATGTGAAACGAGCCCTGTCGAGCGACCTTGCATCCAGATATTCACATTTGATGAAAAACGGCATCAATTCATATGGCGGCACGTCCATATTTGAGGAGATTTACGCTAAAACCAGAAAGGATACAGCAGAACTTTTTGGTTCAAGATATGCTGAGATCAGGCCAGTTGGAGGCCACATTGCGGTTCTTGCAGCACTTATGACTGTATCCAGAAAGGGGCAGAAAGCAGCTGCCATTGGGGAGAAATACGGCGGTTACCCCGGGTACAGCGGCAAATATATTGGAAGGCTGCTTGACCTAAATTTTATAGAGATCCCATTCAATGATGACAGACAGGAGATTGAGTATGATGCATTTGAAAAGATGGTATCCCTTGAAAAACCGGATCTTGTAATTCTTGGACAGTCTGCCTTTGTAAAGAGCTATGACCTGAAAAGAATAAATGAGATATGTGAGCCACATGACATCAGGATAATCTACGATGGATCACATGTGATGGGTCTGATAGCTGGGGGCGAGTTCCAGCCGGATGTGCTGAAATACTCTTCTCTTCTGGTGGGATCAACCCACAAGTCATTCTTTGGACCTCAGGGCGGAATAATACTCACAAACTCCCCTGATATCATGACAAAAATGGAGGATAATCTAACCTGGATGACCATGGACAACATGCACCCGAACAGGATTGCCGCTCTTGGAATAGCTGTTGAGGAAATGAAAGAGCATGGAAAGGATTATGCAAAGCAGCTTCATCTTAATTCAAGAAATCTTGGAGAAGAGCTTTTTGGAGCCGGAATTCCTGCCAGGTTCAAGCCATGGTACAGTGAAACACATCAGGTCCTCCTTGATCTGAAAAAGGAGGAGGATAGAATCTCATTTTCGAGGAAACTTGAAAAGAACGGAATAATTGTGGACAGGGACGGCAGGATCGGCACATCAGAGGTCACGAGGATGGGCTGTACCGATATGACAAAGGTGGCAGATCTGATTTCAAGAGCAAATAAAGGTCAAAATGTATTAAATGAGGTAAGGGATTTAGTAAAATCTTTTAAACTGAAATATTGGAGGGAATCTTTATGAAAGCATCAGAAGCGATGACTAAAAATGTAATAACAATGGAAGCAGAGACAACAATAGCAGAGGCAATCTCAAAGATGAGGGACAATAACATACACACGATACCGGTTGTAAGGGACGGGAAATACGTTGGTATATTGTCAAACCGTGAAATTCTTCGCAGAAGAAGCGTTCAGGCTTCTTCCAAGATAGTGCATTTCGCGGTTCCTTCCCCGGGTATTTCGGCCGAAGATGAATTGCTGACAGTTGCAGAAAAACTCCATGAGAGCGGTTTAATCGCACTTCCTGTCCTTAATAAAAATAAAGTGACCGGAATAATTTCCCGGACGGATCTGATGAAGCATCTGGATGAGCTATTCAATGCTAAGAATCTCAAGTGCAGGGACCTCCTGACAGAGAACACAGAAAGCGTCGATGAGAAAGATTCTGCGGAATCCGCAGTGGATAAGATGCGCCAGGCTAACAGATCCGAGATTTTCGTTGTAAATGCCTCAGGAAAGTACAGGGGTTTCATCAATTTCGAATCT
>JAJZOT010000023.1 GCA_021847855.1 Thermoplasmata archaeon
GATGTGATTTGATAACATCCCGAACGCCACCTCCGCTCTCGATCCAGTCTGGTGCAATCGTTCCCTGCAGGAGAGTTTTCGCTTCTATCTCGGTTGCAAACTGCTCAAAAACATCTATGAATGTTTTTCCTATTATTTTTCTCTTCTTTTCAGGATCTGTTACGCCTTTCAGGCCAGTGAAAAACTGATCGGCTGCATCGATTATCCTGTAGTTTAGGTTAAATTTTTTGAATATCGACTCAGTTTTCTCTTTTTCTCCAGTCCTTATGAATCCTGTATCCACAAATACTGCTGTTGATCTTGGACCAACAGCTTGGTTTGCAACTATTGCAACTATTGTACTGTCAAGCCCTCCGGAGCAGGCAACAATTGCGTTTCCAACTATCTGATCTTTTATCAGCCGTACGGAATCATTTAAGAAATTATCAACATCAAACACGGAGGAAGATCGCAAGGTGATTAATGTAAGTTGTTTTGTTAATTTTATTGCTTAAAAATCATGAGATAGACCAGGTTGCTATAGTCCCGCCGCTCGAAACCTTCACCAGGGCGATATAAGAAAGTGGAGGCCCGATTATCACAATATGGCTGTCAAACGACAGTGACGAATCGCTGGATGTGTCAGTATAAAGCGAAACATGGTATAATGTTGCATTGTTGGTGAACACATCCGGCTGTACCCGCGTGAAACCGGAAACTACTATGAGGCCACTGTTTCCTGTTAGCTCAAGTTCAAGGTTATAGACTGAGATATTAGATGTAAGTGCAGTAAATGTCACATAATATTCTGTAAAATAGCCGGAACCTGAAATCTTCACATCTATTATTCCCTGCTGTGTCGGGGCGGTGTGGATATAATATAAAGAACCTGCGAACATGGCAACTAGTATAAGCACTATTATTACGATTCTCTTCTGGGATTTTTTTGAAATATTGAAATTTATTCGCTTCAATTGGACCCTACTTTCATATCTATTCAGACCTTGAAATATTAACGGCTATTCTAGTCCCATCAAGTTCCCATACCTTGCCATGATTCTGCCTGAAGTGTATATTCCCTGCCAGTGTTTCAGACTTGATGAAATCCGCCATCTCCCCTATCTCTTTCTCAGTGTTTTTGTCCGTTCCTATCTCCACCATGATCCTGTCATCATAATCAAGTTTCATGTCTTTCCTCATAACCTGGATCCTCCTGATTATTTCCCTTGCGAGGCCCTCTCTTGATAATGATGGATCTATCTTTATGTTTAAGAAAAGTGTTGCACCTATCATGTTATCCACGTCCATGGAATAACCTTCTTCTGGAGAGGTCTCGATGATAAAATCATCCTGCCCGAGTGAAAATCCTCCCAGATCTACATGCTTATTTTTCATTAGAGTTTCATACAACTGATCAGAATTTGTCTGGTTTGCCATTCGCTCCACAAGCGAAAGTTTATCCTTCAGGACAGGAGCCACCTTCTGGTAATTGAGCCTTATTGTGCGCCTGACTGGAGCATCTTCCTCGTCGATGAAAACCACCTCCTTGCAGTTTATCTCAGGTTTTATTATATTCAATATTTCATCACTCATTTCACTGCTTCCTGATATCAGGAGCTCACCAAGTGGCTGCCTTCCCTTTATATTTGCTTTCTGGCGCATCCGCCTCACTGTCTCAACAACCGAAAGGGCATTTGCAAGATCGGATTCAAGTTCCTCATCTATCCTTGATGGATCATACTCTGGATAATCCTCAAGATGCACACTTTTTCTCCCCGTCAGTGACCTGAATATATATTCTGATGCAAACGGTGCAAGTGGTGCAAGGAGCTTGCTCGTCATCTCAATTATGTGGTATAAAACAGAATAAGCGGCTTCTTTCTCTTCACTCATCGTTTCTGACCAGAATTTTCTTCTTGAAAACCTTAGATAATTATTGGAGATCTGGTCTATAAGATCCATTATGCTTTTCAGTGCCTCGTGAGGTTGGTAAGCTTCCATGGAATCGCTGCATGCCTTTATGGTGGAATGCAGCCTTGACAGGATCCACCTGTCCAGTATATCGGAGGTCTCCACCTTTCCAGAGAAATTATAATGATCCAGGTTCGCGTTTGAAGAGAAGAAGCTGTAAACATTTATCAATGTAAGAAGAGTCTTACGGGATATCTCTGATATCAGGCGAACATCATAATTCCTTGTTTTCCATGGAACCCCAAACATGAAAAACAGCCTCAGTGAGTCCGGGCTCATTTCGCTCAAAGCTTCCTTTGCAAGGACAGAATTTCCCTCGCTTTTGCTCATTTTTCTGCCCTTCGCATCAAGGACAAATTCAATTGTAAGAACATTGGAAAATGCATTCTTCCCAAACAGCAGGGTAGATATTACATGCATGGTGTAATACCAGCCCCTCGTCTGGTCTATAGCCTCGGTTATGAAATCAACAGGTATCTTCAGGTTAGCATTATCTGCAGGATAGTTGAATGCGGCATATGGTGCGCTTCCAGAGTCAAACCATGTATCTATGACGTATGGTTCACGGTGCATAACCTCTCCACATGACCTGCATTTGAATACAACTTCATCAACGAATGGCCTGTGCATATCCTTTAACATAACACCGGAAAGATTGAAAAGTTCTTCAGTGTTCCCGACTGCCTCATGGTGTCCTTTCGGACATGTCCATATTGGCAGGGGAGTCCCCCAGTACCTGTTTCTGGAGAGAGACCAGTCTTTTGCCTCTTCAAGGAAATTGCCAAACCTGCCGTTTTTAAGGTAATCAGGATACCAGGATATGAGCTGATTAGTCTCCAGTATTTCCTTTCTCTTGCTTGATACACCAATGAACCATGAGTCAAGTGCATAGTAGATCAGGGGTGAATGGCATCTGTAACAGAATGGATAGGTATGCTTAATCTTCTGCGTTCTGAAAAGTACCCCCTCTTTTTTGAGATAATCAACAATGTGAGGATTTGCCTCCATAACACCCATACCGAACCATGGAAGTTTCTGATCCTCATATTTCCCCTCGGTATTAACGGGGTTAACAACCTTCGTTTTCATTCTCTTTCCTATCTCGTAGTCATCTGCACCGAACGCCGGTGAAATGTGAACCACACCGGTTCCATCCTCAAGTGTCACAAAGCTATCGGTTACAACCTGCAGATCCGCCTGGCCCAGACTCAGGAAAGGCATAAGCTGCCGGTACCTCATGCCTTTCATTTCTTTCCCACTGATTTTTTTAATAACCGTTGCACTGTCGCCGAATATCCTGGAAACAAGTTCATAAGCAACATAATATTTTTCACCATCATGTTCAACGAGCGCATAATCGAATTCAGGATTGACAGCCAGGAACTGGTTTGACGGCAGGGTCCATGGGGTGGTCGTCCAGGCCAGTATAAAGGTGTTTTCAGAATCAAGCAGGCTGAATTTTACGTAAACTGAAGTATCAGTGACATCATCATAACCGAGAGCAACCTCATGCGAGCTCAGCGGGGTTCCGCATCTCGGACAGTATGGCACTATCTTATAATCCTTGAACAGAAGGTTCTTTGTGTAGAGTTCCTTCAGTGCCCACCAGACAGATTCCATATATTCCTTTGTCAGTGTGATATAGTCCCTGTTATGGTCAATCCAGAACCCGAGGAGGTCATCTACCTCCTTCCATTCGTCTATGTATCGGAATACACTTTCCCTGCAATATTTATTGAAATTCTCAACTCCGAATTTCTCGATCTCTTTCTTCGAATTTATGGAGAAATGTTTTTCGGCTTCCACCTCAACCGGGAGGCCGTGGCAATCCCACCCGCCAAACCTTCCCTCAATTCTGTGGCCTGTCATGTATTTGTATCTTAGAATTACATCCTTTACTGTACGGGTCATAGCGTGGCCAAGATGAGGGCGGCCATTTGCAGTTGGTGGCCCCTCCAGGAACCTGAATCTTTTTCCTGTTTCACGCCCTTTGATTGATATTTCCTGGGTTCCGGAGATTTTCCAGTACTCACGTATTTCATCAGATACATCCTTAAGGGAACGACTTGAATCTATTTGCTTAAACATTTCAGTGTGCCATCCAGGGAACGAGTCATTTAATCCTTCAATATAATTATTTTAGTAGTTGGGTGAAAAATTCCAGACCTATGACGCATTTTTTCAATTTATAATGAAGTCAAATTTATAAACATTGTTAATTTCCCATAACATCCCATGAACAATGACGCATCGAATGGAAAACCGGTAATCCCATATTCTTTTAATTTCAGGACCTCCATGGAAAGGGGACTGGCTATGCTTCTGATTCCAGTCATACTTCTAGTCATAATTCTGTTATCCAGGAGCTTCTATTTTCTGGAGTATTTCCACGTCCTAGCAGGATCGGCCTGGACAGGCATGGACCTTGTGATGGGGCTTTTCTTCGCATTTGTAATGAAGGGGCTATCCAACCCGGAAAGGCTGGAGGTGTCAAAACGTCTTATTCCGACAATGCTGTTCTTCATGCCTTCTATTGCGTCTGTCACTGTTACAGCAGGTCTATATACTGCTGGATCGCTGAATATTTCTATCTATTCACCATATTTCATTGCCACAGGAATTATTGTTCTTATTCTCATTATACAGGGATTCGCCCTGTTTCTTCCAAATGAACTACGGATATTTCTGGAGATAATCCATGGCGGTAAAAATGTTGAAAAGATAGTCAGGCTTACAATGCTAAACCTCAAACTATCTCTGAGCCAGCTCGTGTTTCAGATTGCAATCATTGTAGTCATGGCCCATTTTGCAACGGGGTATGCATTATGAAACCTAATCTTAAACCAATTTACAGGGCCGGGGTTATTGCCGTAATAATTCCGGTCATCGCTTTCCTTGGATCATGGCTCTCTGGAAGTATGCTTCTCCTGGATTATATCCACGTGCTGTTGGGTGCAATCTGGACAGGTGTTGACGTTTTTTACGGTTTGATCTTTTATTTTGTGATCTCAACCATGGGACCCGAGGGTAGGAGCAACATTTCCATCAGATTGATCCCGATGTCACTTTTCTTCATTCCAACTGCATCTATCCTGACTCCACTTGCCGGGTACATCCTTGCTGTAAAGGAAGGAATATTTTCCATTCACAGCGAGGTATTCATTGCTGCTATTATTCTCGGCACAATACTTGTAGCGGTTGGTTTTCTTACGATAGTACTTTCTTCAGCTATCATACTCAGAGACATACGATCCGGAAGGATCAATCAAGAAAAAAACTCAAGACTGCTGATGTTTGGGTCAAGAGGTGCACTGATCCAGCTGGTTTTTCAGATTGCCATAATATCTGTCATGGCTTACCTGGTAGTATTCATAACCTGATATTGACTGGAAACAGATCTTTTTAATCGGATTGTATCCATGACTAAACGGAATCAATTTATAAGTTGAATTGTCTGACAGTTGTCTGCTTTAATAAGAATTTATTATTAAAATAGAAATATTTAATAACCTGTAATACTTATATATTTTGTGTCAGGAAAATTTTATAAAAATATTCTTGAGGCAATCCGAGACGAAACAAAGAGGATAAAGGAAGTCATAAAGGAGCAGAGATCATCTGACGACAGATCAGGGCAGAATAACCGCAAGACTGGCTAAATAATCTTACCAAGCTTTGGTGGCTCCCTGAAATGCTCGTATCCAACCCTGTTTATGGATGTCCATTTCTCCCCATCAAATATGATGTTTTCCCCTTCCCATGAATCACCGATAAATGAAACATCGATCCTGTTTTTTTCCATTGCATCCTTGAAGTCCCTGTAATTATCGTTCTCAATTGTGAACATTAATTCATAGTCTCCGCCGAAATATAACGAGAGATCCAGATCGGATGCACCTGACAACAGTATCGCACGGGATACATTGCGATCCAGACCAATCTCATTCTGGACTATCCTGAAGCCGATGTTGAAATCCTCTTTCGCCTTTGCAATGGCAGATGCAATGCCGTCTGATAGATCCGTCATGAATTTCCCGCCATATTCGCTGATAATCTGTGCCTCTTTTATCCTCGGCGTGAAGTTCAGTAGAAGATCTATACCCTGCCTTTTTCTGTATCCGGTTCGATAGAATATATATCCTGAAGCCGCCCTTCCCTGCTTGCCTGTAACACAGAGAATCTGCCCCTTCTTCAGATCGCTCCGCCTTCTTAAAACGTTATCTTTCTGCTCTCCAATCGCTGTGCCGGCAAGTACAAGCTCGGCACCCTCTTTGGTGTCTCCACCAAGATATTCCGAACCAAACTCTTTCATTTTAAGATCGATGGCCTCTACTATTTCATACAGGAACCTGTCTTCTGTGCTTGGGGGGACTATGAAAGAACCCAGCAGACCAATAGGCTTTCCCGCCATCGCAGCTATGTCGCTTAGATTTATGGATGCGAGAAATGCTCCAATCTGGGATGGTGTTGATTCAGCAGGCAGATTCGTTGAATAAGATACGGAATCTGTTGAGATTAGGACATTATTTTTGCCTATTCTTAAAACAACACAGTCATCCTTACCGCCGTGAACATGCCCTTCACTGAATAATTGCTTAAGGAATGCATTCTCTCCGATTTTCGATATCTTCACCAGTGGTTAATGCAACTTCATTAAATCATATTGCTGTTTTTAAATTACTTGAGAATAGCTGATTGATCTCCTTGAAAGCAGATCAACATCAATGCCAGATGGAAGGCGATCCTCTAGTTCAATATCATCGTTGTATGAGCTGAGATCTGCACTGTTGTAATATTCCTCAAGTTCAGAAAAATCCTGGTTCAGTGATGAGGAAACGATTAGATCCAGCAGCTTCCTGTCGTAATCATTGTTGTGCACACCCCTTTCATGGTTTCCTCCAGTCGGGTATGAGATCACAGTCCTGCCAGGTTTTCTTGAATCCAGCAGGATCCGGGCAAGGGACCATAACCTTGGGGGCCTGTAAAGGTTTTTCTTCCACAGGTGCTCAACGAGAGTATTCTTCTGTATGTTCATAGGGTTTACGCTAACGTCATCGCTATATCCATCTGTATCCCGTATTGATGAAAGCATATCTTCAATTGCAAATTTTTCAGAATAGAAAGGCGGCTTGAATAACAGATACGTTCTCACACCGAAACCCAGTTTTCTTGCAGTTGTGGCTGCTGTAACATATTTAGAATAACTGGATCCTTTATTGATAGAATTTGTGATAACAGAATCGTTCGAGCTCTCGAGGCCTATTGCCACCCTTATCCTGTATCCGTAATTCCCAAGGGCGCCTATATTTTTTTCATTGAGGTATTCAGTTCTGCTCTCCACGAGGAGATGATCGATCCTGCCGTTCATGGAATCAAGAAAATATGATCTTACATCCAGAGGGATCTCTAATGGATCCAAGAAACTTCCGGATGTGAAAACCTTGACAACCTTTATGCCGTTAAGCGAATTCGACAAAACGTCCACCTGTCTGAGTAGATTTTCCTTTGTAACAGATGAGTCTATGTCGTTGAAATAACCGCACATTGAACATGATGAGAAATTATACCATGAGCACCCCCTCGTCCTGAATATAACAACGATTGTATCCTCGACTGAACCGCCTATTCTGTCAAGTTCTTTCCAGATCGAAACAGGCTTATCCCTGTTTACCGATTCCTTTTGGGGAGGCATCAGGCTTTTGATATATCCCGCGAGTTCCCTGTCAGTATGCATTGATTTTACACTTTCATCAGCTTATGACTGCAACATATTTTAAACAAACTGGGATTATGGTCACAAATGATAACTTCTCGATTGAACAGGATTCAGGAATCACCCACGCTCAAATTAACCAAGGCAGCGGAAGACTTGAAAGCAAAAGGCATGAAGATATACAATTTCGGTATAGGTGAACCTGATTTCACAACCCCTGAAAGAATTATTGAAAAGGCTTTTGAATGGGCCAAGAAAGGCAAGACACACTACACACCTGCAAATGGTATATTGGAACTCAGGCAGGCAATAGCACAGAAAATGCATAAGAAAAATTCAATAACTGCAGGTCCCGAGAACGTTCTTGTAAGCCCCTCAAAGTATGCAATATACCTTGCAATGTATGTGCTACTGGAGGAAGGTGACGGAGTCATCCTCCCGGATCCATATTATTCATCATACAGCGATATGATCAAACTTGCAGGCGGCAAGCCTCTTTACACCCCGCTTGAAAAGGATTATTCATTCAACTTCCAGCAGATGCAGAAACTAATCTCCCCCCGGACAAAGATAATGCTGTTTAACAACCCGTCGAATCCAACAGGCCGGGTATATACTGAGAAAGAAATAAGGGAACTTGCGGATTTCGCAATCAAAAATAAGCTAACTATCGTTTCGGATGAAATATATGAGGATCTGATATATGAAGGAAAGATGTTTTCTCCCGGCTCCATAGAAGAGGTGCGTGATCAAGTGCTCACGATAAGCGGCTTTTCGAAGAGCTATGCAATGACTGGTTGGAGGATCGGTTATCTTGTGGGCACAGAGGAGGTCATCAAAGCTGCTACAAAGGTTCAGGGGCAGACAATAACCTGCGTCTCATCGATTTCACAGTATGCTGCACTGGAGGCACTCACGGATGATGCCGACCCTGCAAGTTTCAGGGAAACATTCAGGAAAAGGAGGGATTATGTGTTCAAGAGATTATCAGAGATACCTGGACACAGTATAATTAAGCCTAATGGTGCATTCTATGCCTTTCCGAAATACGATTACAAGATGAATTCTGCGGATTTCTCTTCCCAGCTTCTGCAAAAACAGAATGTCATCGTCACGCCTGGAACAGCATTCGGGAACGAGGGTGAACATCATTACAGACTGTCATTTGCAACCTCCGATGAAGTACTTAACGAAGGGATATCAAGGATCGAGAAATTTTCAAGAGAACTGAAATAAGGTCGAACGGTTCATGATGGAGATCCAGATAGAGAAGGACGTTTTCATATCGGATCTTTACTGCATATATCTCAGAGATATCAGTGCAGTCGTCGTTTCTGATCTGCATCTTGGCTTCGAGGAAGAGATGAACCTTAGGGGACTCTTTCTTCCGAAGCTCCAGCGGGAACATGTCGAAAAGATGATCGATGGCATAATCGAAAGATACAACCCAGAAATGGTAATTATAAATGGGGATTTCAAGCACGAATTCTCTAGGAATCTTCCGCAGGAGTGGGACGATATCATTCATTTCATCGATCGATACAAGGACAATGTCAATCTATACTTCATCCGGGGAAACCATGACAACTATCTCCTTACGATTCTTGCAAGATCGAATATTGAATTGCATGAGAAATTTGAGAATGAAAGATATTTCATATATCATGGCGACAAGGATCTTGGGCTGAAAAAGCTAACAATTTTAGGCCATGAGCATCCCTCAATATCATTAAGGGATGAAATAGGAGGTGTTTTCAAGATTCATTCATTTATATACAATCCCGAATCCCGTGTTCTGATAACACCAGCTCTCAGCTTCTTTTCATCAGGCAGTGATGTGCTCACTTCTCTTCTCAATGAAGAACATTTCACACCCTCATTAAAACACACAGAATCTTCCAAGTTCAGGGTATTTGGTCTCACAGAAGAATTTGGCCTTGTTGATCTTGGTCCTCTTGGTGAGATGAAGCGGCATTAGTGTTCTGTGCAGACATGGCATTCTTTACCAGTGTGTAAAAATCCTCGAGAACCTTGTGGAATTTCTCGTCATCATCAGATTTGATCATTTTCTTGATAGCCAGTGTCTGCGGTGCCAGGACCTTATTGATAATTGAATCGGACAGTTTATCCAGGATATCATTCAGGTCAGAACCATTTCCAAGCATTGTAAGAGAATGCTTTACTTCCGAATCCTTCACATGTTTTGCATAATTGAAGATTGTCTTGATAAGATCGTCGGCATCGAGTTCTGAAAGCTTTTTCTCCAGTATACCAACTTCATGGTCTATCATCTCTTCGATGATAGGGATAAGTGCCGCCTTGTTCCTGGCGTTTTCCTGCATAATTGGTTCAATATCTGAAAGATAGATAACCCTGTTGTTCCTTATTTTTCGTGAAACATTGGGCGGCATTCCAAGGTCAATGAACATTTTATCAGTTATTTCAAAATCCTCATGGAATATGGGTTCCTTTGATCCAGTTGCCGTTATTATGATATCATTCTCCTGAGAGATCCTGAGGGGATCGATCTCCTCAACACCAAATATTCCATATTTCTGCTTAATTCTAGACACAGCGTCTGAATTCCTGGCATATACAGTAATCCTGTCAGGGTAAGCAGCTTTTGCATATTTCACCAGGTCAGTTGCCATTGTGCCACTGCCGATGATCGCAACCTTCTTCTTCCTTATATCTGAAACGCTTTCAAGGAGACTTCCCACATGTGCAGGGATTGATGTCTTTCCCTTTGATATCCCGGTTTCCTCCCTGGCCTTCTTTCCAACACTCTGCGCCTTCCTGAAAATTATTGAAAGTGCCTTGTCCGTCCTTTCATTTTTCAAGGACAAATCAAATGCCTCCTTGATCTGGTGCAATATTTCATTCTCGCCAAGTGATAAGGATTCAATCCCGGATGAAACACGGAAAAGGTGCTGTATCGCTGGTCTGCCTTCAAGCTTGTGGAATGGCCTGAGTGAATTATCTGTCTTGAATGGTAAAGTGGAATAGAATTCAATCCTGTTGCATGTGGAAAGAAGAACAAAATTCTGATTCTTTTCTAGAACCATATTTTCAAGGCTTTTTGTGCCGATCGCACTCATCTTTTCGAGCTTCTCAGCCTCCTGCTTTATGTCCCAGCCGATCATATAGAGAGTGTTCATTTGCGGATAAGCCTCGCCTAAACAGGTTCAGTCATTGCAAAAAACTATTTAACAATCACATTATTGTTTTAAATACGAAAAGGAAAACTATTGCATCATTTTTCTTG
>JAJZOT010000325.1 GCA_021847855.1 Thermoplasmata archaeon
TCACTTCCAATTTCAGGAAAACACTCAGGAGTCTTAAAAACGACAGACCTTTTTACAAGTATTTTGTTGCAACAAACGTTCAGTCCCTTTTCTGGTCCATGGCCTGGCCCATGTTCCCCATAACCATTGTTTCAGTTATGCATTTCCCCCTCAGGATTGTAGCAACACTGACAGTAATATCTCTTGTTTCAAGCATAGTCGCACAGCTTATGATGGGGAGAGTTGTGGATAAGTTCAGCCGCATCCCTCTTATATTTGCAAACAGGGTCATGCTGTGTCTGATCCCAGTGATGTATGCCCTTTTCTTCTCTTTCCATGAGTTCATAATAATGGAGGTTTACAGCGGCTTTGTGGGCGCAATTCAGAGCACAGTCATGACCTCATACCTTATGGATGTGGTTCCCACGGAACACAAGGGCGAATATATGTCCATCCTTAACGGGTTCAACGGTGGTGTATATTTTGCTGGGGCCATCATAGGAGGATACCTGCTGACATTCTTCCTCACAGTATATCCGCTCAGAGAAGCACTGTTTGCCGGATACATGATAGTATTCGCGGGAAGGTTTGCATCATCACTGTTATTCCTGAGGCTTGAGGAGGTTGGAGATAAGGGGGGAAGAAAAAGCTGGCCCCTTTATTCCATACTGATGCGGATGAGACAGCCCGGTGCTCCTTCGGGAGGAAATCTTAGACCAAAATAAAAAAATTCCACCTCCAATTCATGCTTCTGAATCGGCTTTTTTTTCATAAGATTTCCTGTGCTGGCGTTGTATGAATGGTGTCATAATTACTGAGATAGTTATAGTGGCAACAACTGCTATGGTGTACATATCTGAATTTATTATGGATTCCCTTACCGCGATGGTTGCGATGATTATTCCCACTGCCCCTCTCCCTCCAAGTATACCTGCAGTGGTTCTTCTCTTTACCATCTTCAGAAGCTGTCCAGACCTGAAATATGTCAGTCCACCTCCCACAACAATACTTATGGAGCTCATGACCAGCATCAGGAGAAGGTAAGACTCCTTTGGAATAATAACCAGAAGACCAGCAATGCTGAAGAATATAGGTATGAAGAAACCTTCGTTTATCCTGTTAAGTGTTCTTGTCAGGATTCCCTGAAGCTCTTTTCCGACCATGACCTCACTTATGAGCATTCCAGCAAAAAAGGCTCCAAGTATATATGAAACTCCAAGGAATTCAAATATGCTTGCAACAAGGAGCCCACTTATAATAACAGAACTGAAAATTATCTTCTCACCCCTCTCCCTAGCGTGAAGCCTCTCAAATATTCTGACCACATAGTTGGAATTTCTTGTTATGTACCGATCCAGTATGAAGAATAGGACCATGAACATGACAATTGCGGGAACGATGTAGATGATTCTGATGAAATCAGTCTCGACGCTTATTATTGAGAATGCAATGATATCAGTAAGCACGACACTTGCAAGAATTATCTGCCCATCCACTGTTTCCAGTAGATCGTACTGTTTTATCAGCACTGAGATTATTGATATCGAGGGCACTCCTATTGAAATGGACAGAGCCAGTGCAGAAAGAATGCCCAGATGAAACACATAGAAAGATACAACAAACATAAGGGTAACGGGAATGATGAAGCTAGTTACAGAAAGGTTGAATCCCCTGGATGTGTTTTTCCTCAACAGGTCAACCGTCACTTCCACACCTATAAGCAGGACTATGAAGAATAGTGACACCTCAGAGAAACCGGTCAGGACTCCATTGGGCTGAATCCAGTTAAGAACGGCGGGGCCAAGTATAACACCGCTGATCAGCTCACCGGCTACAGCAGGAAGATTGAATTTTTCGAACAGTTCCCCGAGAATCAGAGAAAATACCAGAATCCCAAGCAGTGCTATGATTATATCCATGATTTTACAGCCTATTGTCACAATTGCTTTTAAACATTTCCAGACTCAGTTCATATGTTTCATACCCTTAATGACTGGGTTATATGCTCTGTGTGATACAACATTCTCACGAATTACAGTCGGAAGAGGATGTAGGTTTTCCCTGTTCATAATTGCAATACCCTCTGAACTGTTGGGAAAAACTTCATTGATGCCCTGTACCGGAAAAGTTCAACCGTATCATTACTGAAAAGATTCGTTCAACAAACATAATTTCTGACATGTGAATGTAAAGGAGAACTCTATAATGCCGGATCTTATGATACACGTGTTATGCCCAGAGTCTTAAGTTCATGAAAAGTGTTTATCGCGCCATGGACCAACACAACGTAATCCCCCCGGATCAGGATGCATTAAACCATTTTTACATCACAATTTAGCTGTTTCAGCATGAAAGTTATTGAGATCCATGCTAACTTAAGTTATTTTACTATGATGGACATACAGAAAAATGCAATTTCTTTCCCCATTAAATGCTTACGGTTCTGTTGTTCTTTTTTTGATGATGATTTTTTATATTAAAGAAAATAAATCCAGTAAATATACTCTTCTTTTTGGCATTATGTGCATCGGTTCGTCGGCTTATGGATTTCTGGCTGGGACATGGCCTTTTGGCATAATTGAAGCCGTTTGGGCGCTGTTTTCATTCGACAAATTCAGGAAACTTTACGGGAAATCCAGAAATGATCACTGAGATTGTGGAAACATAAACAATCAAATTGTGTTTTTGATAAAACATACAGAAAGAGAAAGGGCATTAAAGATCGCCGTTATTGGGAGTGCAAGGATTGGGATATCGGTAAATCCCAACGTAACAGTGACCAGAGATCTGATCTATCCCATCTGACAGTAGAAAGAACGGCAGAGATACTTTGTGAGATAAAGGCCATTCCCGTTAAATCACCCCTGAATATAGTGTATAGATCTGAATCAGTGGAAGCGGAAAGAATACTCAATGAGATGGGAATAAAACAACCGGATCGAATACTGGTTGGTGCACTACCAAAATCAGATTAGGAAAAGACATAAGTTACGGATCTGTCTGCTTTAGCATGAATTCTGATCCTGTAATTGTTGCG
>JAJZOT010000326.1 GCA_021847855.1 Thermoplasmata archaeon
ACAGGCCGGACGAGAGAAAGACAAACAACTGGGAGGATGTCCCTGATCAGATCAAGGAAACTTTCCAGAAACTTGGTATACCAGAAATGGAGCAGAAATATCTTGCAGGATCCGTTGCACAGTACGACAGCGAGGGCGTCTATCATAACCTGAAAAAGGTATGGGAAGATAAGGGCGTTGTCTTTCTGGATCTGGATTCAGCGGTTCAGAAATATCCGGATCTTGTTAAGGACTATTACTGCAGAGCTGTGCCAGTAAGTGACAATAAATTTGCTGCGTTGAATGGAGCTGTTTGGAGCGGAGGATCTTTCCTATATGTTCCAAAAGGTGTCCAGATAGATATGCCTCTTCAGACATATTTCAGGATGAACGGGGAATCGACAGGGCAGTTTGAGCATACTATTGTTGTTGCTGATGAGGGATCAAAAGTCCATTACATAGAGGGTTGCACAGCCCCAAGATACGATAAAAATTCCCTTCACAGTGCAATAGTTGAAATATATGTCAAGAAGGGAGCAAAAGCCAGGTACACAAGTGTTCAAAACTGGTCTAAGAGTGTTTATAACATGCCAACCAAGAGGTCATGGGTCGACCAGGATGCAAACATGGAGTGGGTAGGAGGTTCTCTCGGTTCAAAAGTTACTATGCTATATCCATCCTCATATCTCAGAGGACCAAGGGCAACTGCCTCGAATCTGAATATTTCACTTGCCGGCCCTGGAACGGTCAAGGATACTGGTGCGAAGGCAATTCATCTTGCTCCATATACCACGTCAAAGATCGTCGCGAAGAGTATCAGCATCGAAGATGGTAAGGCAATTTACAGGGGACTGCTCAGGGTGAACAAAGGTGCAGTAGAGTCGAAGAGCAAGGTTCAGTGCGATGCTCTTCTTATCAATGATGAATCTGCTTCCCTGACTTTTCCGCATGATGAAATATATGACCCTACAGCAACATTTTCACATGAAGCATCGGTTGGAAGAATTGGAACAGATGAACTGACCTACCTACGATCAAGGGGATTGTCCGAGGATGAGGCATCTTCGATGATTGTTCTTGGTTTCCTTGACGATGTAATGAGAGAAATTCCAATGGAATTTGCTGTTGAAATGAACCGTCTTATTAAACTGGAGATGAATAAGCTCGGCGCAGTAGGATGATCCAATGGAATTAATTGAAGACGTCATTAAGAAAAGGTTCAACGATTCTTCTTTTGAATACAGAGCGCACTGTTTCAGGGAGTTTCTGAAATCACCTGTGAGGACATTTAAGGAAAGCCCGACTATAAAGGATTATGTACCTCTCGATGAGGAGGATTTAAACAACCTTCTTCTCGATTATGAGGATTACGCGGCTCCACCAGATATAAAAATGGAATCAGATATCCTGTTTGTTAATGACCACATTGAATTCGTTTCAGAAAAGTTAAAGGAGAAGGGTGTTCAGGTAAATGATCTTCTATCTGTTGCCTCAGAACCCTCCAATCCATTTAGGCGCTATCTATATACCTATTTTGGCCTTGACCGGGAAGAGTTTCTTCTGAATGCAACCTGGAAGAACGGATATTTCATTCACGTACCAGAAGGGTTAAGGGATCTCGAAATAAACATCGTCGTATTAACGGATTCCAGTAATCCCAGTGTGCTGAAAAATCTTGTCGTGGTAGGCGATGATTCAAATTGCGTTGTCAAAGATTCTTACATTAATTATTCCACTGGTAGGAGCATTCAGGGAAAGACCGTCTATATACATGTTGGAAAGAGATCTCACCTATCCTATCATTACATTCAGGAGAAGTCTGCGGACGTGACTGATCTTGCATTTGTCAAGTCGTTCCTTGAAGACTATTCGGAGTTCACTTTTTATCACGTTAACAGGGGTGGTTCAAGGGTTATTTTCTCCAACCTTTCATACCTGAAAGGCGAGGGATCTAACTTTAGAACTTTTGGCGTGAGCTACAGTGACAATGAACAGCGTTTCGACATAAGAGACAGCAGTTTCCAGACTGGAAAAGCTTGCAACGCGGATATACAGGTAAGGGGTGTAGTGAAGGGAAAGAGCCTTACTATTCACAGAGGTAATATAGATATTGAAGAGATGAGCGTAAAATCGACTGGATTCTATGATTCCAGGATACTCCTCCTCTCAAAGGATGGCTATGCGAACAGCAAGCCTGGACTGATAATAAGAAATAACGACACCAAGTCAAAACATGCATCTGCCATCAGCAGCCTGGACAAGGAGCAGATATTTTACCTTAGATCAAGGGGTATACCGGAGAAACTGGCAAAAAGCCTCATGACGGAAGGTTTCCTGCTTGCAAATCTTGAAAAATCCAATGACCCGGAGATGAAAGAGAAGGTCCATGGATATTCAGAGGAGATCCTCCGTGAGCCTGATTCCTGAAAAAATCAGGAAGGATTTCCCTATTTTCAGAAACAACCCCGATCTAATTTATCTCGACAATGCTGCGACCACTCAGAAGCCGGATTCTGTAGTAAGATCCATAGTCAATTATTATGAGAATTTTTACAGCAATGTTCACCGCGGCGTCTACAGGATATCAGAAGAAGCGACATCAATGTATGAATCTGCAAGAAAAAATGTGTCGGACTTCATAGGAAGCGGGGATCCAAGCAATATTGTTTATACTAGAAATACGACTGAATCGATTAACCTTTTATCATACACAATTGGAAGAAAACTGAAGAAAGGCGACAGAATCCTTCTCACAGAAATGGAGCATCATTCCAATATTATACCATGGTATTTCCTTAAGGAATCTGGAATAAAGATAGATTTCGCAAAGGTTAAAGAAGATTTTACGCTGGATTATGAGGATTTTGCAAGTAAACTGTCGCCGGAAACGAAGATTGCGTCTTTCACACATGTTTCAAATGTCCTCGGGACAATAAACGACGTCAGGGAACTTACAAGTATGTGTCACGAAAATTCTACTATTGCTGTTGTTGACGCTGCCCAGTCAGTTCCGCATATGAAAGTTGATGTTGGAAA